>JBJKQJ010000042.1:0-4168 GCA_046705445.1 Thermoplasmataceae archaeon | reverse complement strand
TAAAAAGACTTGGAGATGGGTATAAATTAGTTCGTGTGGGAAAAGGACTCCAAAGTGATTTCACTTTTGATAATGTCACACCCGAAACGTTGAATGAGATCTACAACGCCTGTGATGTCCTTCTATTTCCTACACTGGCAGAGGGTTTCGGATTGCCCATTATTGAATCATTTGCTGCAGGCATTCCCGTTGTTTCATCAGATATAGAGGTTATCAAAGAAGTTGCAGGGAAATCAGCCATCCTTGTTGAGCCAACAGTTGAAGGGTGTATCAAAGGAGTAAAGGAGGCTTTGAGCAACAAACTGGAATTAGTTAAGATGGGATTTTCGAGGGCGAATGATTTCAGCTACGGCAAATTCAAGCTTGCAATGGAAGAATACTACCGGAAACTAGGAGTCAGAATTTAGCCGTTGAATGAGATCATTACTTGTTACGTAAATTTTACATGCCGGGAATCTCAGTTATACATTGTCAAATGAAAAAAAATGGTGTTAAGGAGGGAAAAGAACATTCACCTTATCAACGAGAGAATGTCTTCAGTGACTTTGTCTCTTGAGCACTTTCTTATCATCATATCCCGTGCCGCCATTCCAATCTCGGGATTTGGTTTTTGGCATATTTCCACGATTTTGGAAGAAAACAACTCATCGTCAAAGTCTTTTATAATGTGCCCGGAAACACCATCATCAATGACTTCCGAAAATGATGGCAAGTCAAATAGTACAACTTCCCTGCTACTGCTCATTGCAATCTGAAGGCTGTTCATTATCAGGTTCTTAGTCGTAGTGAAGAAGACCGCAGACGATTCAAGTATTTCTCTTCTTAAGCCCTCTTTATTCTGGTATTCAACTTTCACATAGTCGGGATAGTCCTTCTGCTCATTGTTTCCGAGAACCTTCAGCTCAATCTGGGGATCGATCTTATGGATATTTTCGAGTATATTGATAAGATGGTCATACCCCATAATTTCTCTCTCTTTGAACCCATTTCCGATCGCTACTGCCTTCTTTTTTCTTGTGAAGTTTGGCAAAGGCTTGAAGAAATCTGTATCGACCGGGCAATAGACAACATCACTGTCGATGCCCTGCAGTGACTTGAGAAAATCCCTTTCGTGTTCCGTTACAGACACGTTCCTAACGAGCCTGTGAATCGGGTCTTTAAACGGAAACCACCAATGGACGAAAAACAACGGTGTATTCCACCAAAATCTCTTAAACTTAAGTATCAGGGCTTTCTTGGCGTCGGTATGGTTTCCAACAAGGATCATGTCAACTTTTTCCCCTGATCCCGGAAAATGGTTCTTTACTCCTTCGGGAAGGTCAAGGTAACTTTTGTTCCACTCGTCCTCTCTTGCAATGAAGAAAATTTCATGTCCCTTTGATATCCATGAATGTGTTAGTTCAGAATCTATGGGCCAATGGGAAGAATACAGCAATATCTTCAATTCAATCCGAGAGGAATGGAGTCAAAATAATATAATTCTTTCTTTTAATACTAATCAGTGTATGTGTTTCATTTCTGATATGGGGTCGGAAATGCATGAGATGGACTTGTTCACGGGAAATGTTCAGGGATACGGTTTAATTAGATGAAACTGGCATTGAAATGACTTCACGGTGACTTATCTGTTTCTTAAACCTTTTTGTATACCTGTATAGTTCCTTCGGCCATTTTATCCAGTGAGTATTTTCTTGAGTATTCTATCAACTCTTCTTTGCTGCGAAGTCTCCGGACGGCTGCTTCAACACCCCTTGCTACCGACTCTCTGTTCAGGTCAGCGTAAAAGGGCATCTCACCAAGGGTCTCTTGAAATATAGGGAGCCTGTTGACCAGAACGTTAGTCCCGCAGGCCATTGCTTCAATAGTGGTGAGTCCGAATCCTTCATCCTCAGAAAGATGTACCAGTAGGTCTGCTGTTGAATAATAACTCCTCAATGTCGCACTGTCTGCCTCACCGAGGAATCTTACGTTGCTAAACTTACTGGCACATTGGTACATTTTCTTGCTATTTTCATCCCACGAATTCACAGGCCCGATATGCAATATGTCAAAATCAGGATTGCCACCCAGGGCTTCAAATAAAATATCAAATCTCTTCCTGGGATTGAAGTCTCCGACTGTCACGACGAGGAACTTTTTTCCAGGTTTCTTAAGGGAAGGTACAGCCTGTGGGTAGAATAATGAATGGTCGATTCCCTGTGGTACAATGTGTATATTTTCAGCCTCCACATTCAAGACATCTATAACCTTATCACGCATTATTTCTGTGAAAACTATGATATTTCTTATTTCCTTGACCTTTTTGAATAGGCTTTCATAAGACCTTTTCTGAATAATGTTGTTTGAAAAGGTCTGTGAAAGCACCAGTGGGGTGATATCGTGAAGTGTCAGAACATTTGTCCTTGAAGTTATAACCTGCGGCGTAAGGGAATGGACAACCCTCTCCTTCGGCCTGACGAGAGACGATCCAATGATCTGGCTAACGGAACCTCCAAACGGCTTTCCGCCGACCACAATTTCCCTTTTCTTAATTGAGTAGGGCTTGTATCTGGCTCCGAGGAGGTCCAACCCTTTCATCAGCCTCCGGGCATACACAGAGTATCCTGTGTGGTATCTAGTGATGGGGTACAGTATTGCAACTCTTTCATTGAAGGCGTCCATGCCTCTTTGCATCTCAGAACAATATGCAATTCCCTTTAATGGATTGTCGCATCATATGGTCCGGCTGGAAAGGTTGTAACCTGCACTTCTCATAGTCCTTTCCGACTCCATTATTTTCTTGTAATGTTCTACGGTCATCATGTCTTCCCTGAACTCAAAGCTACTATCCCTGAATTTTTCTGACATTTCCTTGACTCCGTAGTCTATGGAATATTTGCAGTCAAATCCCAATTTTTTCTTCATCTTGCTGAAAGAGACTTTGTATGACCTGGTATCCGGGTCGCCGTACCATTCTATGTCGTTTGCAGAACCTGTGAGTTTTATCACAGTTTCCGCAACATCTTCAAGCATGACATTCTGGTTGTCGGAACCGACATTGAAGACCTCACCAGATACTATGTCCTGATCTGCTGCAAGAACCTTCTCTATTGCTCTTGCCATATCCCTAACATGAACAAACGGTCTGAACTGTTTTCCGTCTCGCATGAGCCTAACTTTGCCCTGGTTTATTGAATTGTATGTCATCGCATTGATTGCAATGTCCAGCCTTAGCCTGTCTGAGTAACCAAAGGCGGTGGCAAACCTGAGTGCAACAGGGTGAAACCTATCATCTGACAGGGGAAGATTATCACTCTCCGCGAGGTAGTTTGCCCGGGCATACGTAGTCAAAGGGTTGATAGGAGAGGTTTCATCAACGATATCCTCTTGAAATCCGTAGGTGCTGCAGGAAGATGCAAGCACGTACCTCTCCACACCCACAGCCTTTGAGAGTCTCGCAACCCTGGATCTTCCAAGGTAGTTTATGTCAAGGGTCTTGAGCTGGTCCAACTCTCCTGCAGGGTCATTGGAGAGAGCTGCAAGGTCAACAACTGCATCCATCCCCTTAAGAAATCCTGGCTCGAAAAACCTAATGTCCTCCTTCAGGGATTTTATGCCAAGCCTCTCGAAGTTCTCCCTGATTGCATTGTTGAGGAAAAATCCCCTATCCAAAACAGTAACATTGTACCCCTTGTCTACAAGATGAGGTGCCAGAACTGCACCAACATATCCCTGTCCACCTGTAACTAAAACTTTCATTTGATCACCTTTGCTCATATTTGAATGGAGATTTTAGATCCTTTATTCCGGGCCATTCCATGTCTTTAGGCGACAACTGGATCTCAGACGCCGGCCATTCTATGCCTAAGTCCGGGTCATTCCAGAGGATTCCGCCTTCTGATTTCTTGTTGTACTCTTTTGTCACTTTGTAGTGAACAAGGCTCTCCTTGAGTGTCAAAAAGCCATGCGCGAATCCGGGCGGCACCCAGAGCATTTTTCTGTTTTCCGCGCTAAGTTCTTCACTTACACATCTGCCGAATGCAGGTGAGCCTTCTCTGATGTCAACTGCTACATCAAGGATACTGCCTACCTGGACACGGACAAGCTTTCCCTGTTCATAGGGGGGAGCCTGGACCTCAAGTCCTCTGATAACTTAGCCATCGGAAAGCGACGTGTTGTCCTCCACAAG
>JBJKQJ010000041.1:0-4099 GCA_046705445.1 Thermoplasmataceae archaeon | reverse complement strand
CAAAGTTGAGGTAGCTAAAGTTTTCTCACAGAAGGCAGGCTTCAGGGCTCTTACTTCCATGGAAAGGGGCAATGACGGCATCATATCTGTCTCTATTCCAAGCGTTGCTGGTTCTATACCACTGGTTATTTTGCTCAAGGCTCTGGGAATGGACAGGGATGTTGATGTGCACGACTCCATAGCTTCTGCTCCAAGGATGGAGCCCATAATTTATGCCAATATAGAGGAATCAAAGAGTCCAAAGATTTTCCCGCCAAATGGCGTTAACAACCTTGAGGATGCCATCGCATACCTGGAGAAGAGATTCGCTGCGGGACAGGCGAAGGAATTCAGGGAAAAGAAAGTCTCACAGATGCTTGACAGATCGCTTCTCCCACACCTTGGGGACCGCCCCGAGGACAGAATAAAGAAAGCCATCTATCTCGGAAGAATGGCAAGGTCACTCCTCGAATTGCATCTTGGAGTAAGGAAGGAAGATGATAAGGACCATCTGGCAAACAAGAGAGTGAAACTGGCAGGAGACCTCCTGGATGAACTTTTCAGAAATGCTTTCCAGGCTGTAATGAAAGATCTGAAGTACCAACTTGAAAGAACCTACAACAGAAAGAAGGGAATAAGGCTGAAACCTGCAGTAAGGCAGGATTTACTTTCACAGAAAATACTTCATGCCATGGCCACTGGTAACTGGATTGGCGGAAGAACCGGAGTTTCACAGCTTCTGGATAGAATATCCAATGTCAGCACCCTAAGCCATTTAAGAAGGATAATCTCACCTCTGACAAGGTCACAGCCTCACTTTGAAGCCAGAGACCTTCACCCCACACAGTGGGGAAGAATATGCCCCAATGAGACTCCAGAGGGCCAGAACTGTGGTCTTGTGAAGAATGCCGCACTTATTATCAATGTAACCGAAGGATACAATCCCACAATTATTCTTGAAACCTTGAAAGGAATGGATCTTCAGGAAGTGGAAGGCGAGAACCCCGATGCTGGAAGGGTATACCTTAACGGGGATTTTGTGGGTTACCACGACGACCCTGCTTACCTGACTGATCGTGTAAGGGAAGAAAGAAGAAGAGGTAAAATTTCATCTGATGTAAATGTAAGATTTGATCAGTCCACCAAGGAAGTTATAATCAACTGCGACAGGGGGAGGATCAGAAGGCCGCTTCTGGTTGTAAAGAACGGGAACACAGTAATTAACAGCGAAATGCTCAGAAAGCTCCAGTCCGGAGAGTACGGAGTGGAAGATTTGATCAAGAGGGGAGCACTGGAGTACATAGATGCAGAGGAGGAAGAAAATCTCTATATTGCAGTTTACGGATTCAATTTCCCGGAAAGATGCCCCAAGTGCAACCAGTTCCTCTACAGGAGCAAACTGAAGTGGCTCAACCCAGGTGAGGGAAACGGCCAGGATTCATCAATCCTGCTTCAGTGTGAACACTGCAATGCCAAATTTGATGCACAGAAACTGCTCACAGAAGAACACACACACCTTGAGGTTGACCCGTCACTTATTCTTGGTGTTGTGGCATCAGTTACCCCGTATCCTGAACATAACTCATCTCCAAGAATTACTATGGCTGCAGCCATGACAAAACAGTCAATCGGACTTTCTTCAAGCAATTTCAGAATAAGGACTGATACAAGAGGCCACGTGCTTCACTATCCGCAGATACCTCTTGTGAAGACCAGAATTATGGACTTCATCAAGTATGAGAAGAAACCAGCCGGACAGAATTTTGTTGTTGCAATCATGTCATACCAGGGGTACAACATTCAGGATGCCCTGGTTTTCAACAAATCCGCTGTAGAAAGAGGACTTGGAAGAAGCACGTTCTTCAGGACATATAGCGCCGAGGAGCGCAGGTACCCGGGTGGCCAGGAAGACAAGTTCGAAATCCCCACCCATGATGTGCTCGGCGCAAGGGCTGAGGAATTCTACCGAAATCTGGATGAAAATGGAATCATATATCCAGAGTCTTATGTGGAGGGTTCTGAAGTGCTTGTGGGAAAGACATCCCCTCCAAGGTTTTTGGAAGAGGGGGGCGACAAACTTGGCCCACAGAGACGCAGGGAATCATCAATAACCATGAGGCCCAACGAAAAAGGTTTCGTGGACAATGTCATTCTTACTGTTTCAGAGAGCAACAGCCGCGTTGTAAAAATTAGAGTCAGAAGTGAAAGGATTCCGGAACTTGGGGACAAATTCGCATCAAGGCATGGGCAGAAAGGTGTTATTGGGGCAGTTGTCCCACAGGAGGACATGCCTTTCACTGAGGATGGAATAATTCCGGACCTGATCATAAATCCACATGCCATTCCTTCAAGAATGACTGTGGGACATATACTGGAAATGATCGGGGGAAAGATTGCATCTGAAAACGGTGAAATTGTGGATGGAACAATCTTCAGTGGAGAGCCTGAAAAGAGCCTCAGGGAAGACCTCATAAAACTTGGCTTCAGGAATTCTTCTGCAGAGGTAATGTATGATGGAATTACCGGAAGGAAGTTCGATGCAGACATCTTCACAGGTGTAATTTATTACCAGAAACTGCACCATATGGTGGCTGGCAAGTTCCACGCCAGGTCAAGAGGACCTGTTCAGATACTTACGAGACAGCCGACAGAGGGACGTTCAAGACAGGGAGGTCTCAGATTTGGTGAAATGGAGCGTGATACCCTTATGGCACACGGTGCGGCAATGGTGATCAAGGACAGGCACCTGGACCAGAGCGATGGCACCATCCTATATGTATGTGGAAACCAGAAATGTGGGCACATTGCCATACTGGACAGAAAGAAAGGAACCCCCAGATGCCCCGTTTGCGGCAACACTGGGAATATTCACCCCATAGAGACGAGCTATGCCTTCAAGCTAATGAGGGATGAGTTGAGTTCCATGGGTGTTATGATGAGACTAATACTGGGTGATCTTAAATGACCGGCGGAATATCAAAAAGAATTTACAGAATACAGTTTGCTCTCCTCTCTCCAGAGGAGATAAGAAAAATGTCACAGGTGAAGGTAATTACAGCTGATACCTATGACGATGATGGATATCCCATTGAAAGAGGTCTTATGGATCTTCACATGGGTGTTATCGAACCCGGTCTGAAGTGCGCCACATGTGGCGGCAAGGTGGACGAATGTCCCGGACACTTCGGGCACATTGAACTGGCCATGCCTGTTGTCCATGTGGGATTCATAAAGGAAATCAAAACACTCCTTGACTCAACATGTAAATCTTGCGGCAGGATAAAGCTAACAGAGGATGAAATCAAGTCCTACAGCCAGAAATTCGGTGAAGTCTCTTTCTCTTCCTCTGATCCCGAGATTATTGGAATTATGAGCAAGAAAGTGACAGATGAAGCCTCCCAGAGGATGGTCTGCCCACACTGTGGAACCCAGCAGATTAAGATCATACTGGACAAGCCAACCACATTCAGGGAAGAAGGCATAAAGGTAACTCCAAAGGAGATCAGAGAGAGGCTTGAGAGAATACCGGATGATGACCTTCAGTTCTTCGCTCTTAATTTTGAAGTTGCAAGACCTGAATGGATGGTGCTCACAGTGCTTCCCGTGCCCCCAATCAACGTTAGGCCGTCAATTACCCTCGAAACAGGGGAAAGAAGCGAAGATGACCTGACTCATAAGCTGGTAGATATAATCAGGATCAGCCAGAGACTTAGAGAAAGCAGGGATAATGGTTCACCGCAACTAATTATAGAAGATCTGTGGGATCTTCTTCAGTTCCATGTAACTACATATTTTGATAATCAGACTGCTGGAATACCCCCAGCTAGGCACAGATCAGGTAGAGCACTTAAAACGCTCGTGCAAAGGCTAAAGGGAAAGGAAGGAAGATTCCGTTCCAACTTGTCCGGTAAGAGGGTGAACTTTTCTGCAAGGACAGTAATTTCACCAGAACCGTTCCTCTCCATAAATGAAGTAGGAGTCCCGGAAAAGGCGGCCAGAGAATTGACCGTCCCCGTAACGGTCAACATCTTCAACATAGATCATGTGAGGGAGCTTGTAGGCAGGGGACCGGAACCAAGGGATGAATTCGGGAAATACCTTGCTGGTGTCAACTATATCA
>JBJKQJ010000040.1:0-3194 GCA_046705445.1 Thermoplasmataceae archaeon | reverse complement strand
GCTTTTCGGCATTATAGACCTGAGAGTCAGCTATTGGTCCATATACATTATGATACTATTGTCGGCTTTATTCCTGTTTTTCACTATTGTAAAAATAAAAAAAAGTATGGCGTTTGTCCCCATAGTTGCCATGGGGGCTTTTACTGTTCTGTACTTCCTGCTTTAAGTCCTGGTTCCCCAGAACATGTTTTCCTTGCGTTTTATTTTGATAATCTCCTCAAGGGTGAGCATGGTCTGTTCATCCATCTTTTCCTCCCTGAGTTCTTTGACAACAGATTCCGGAATGTCAACATAAAGAGGCTCTTCAGGTGATATCTGTCTGTGCAGAGTTACACCATCTATTGAGACTGCAACTTCTGCCGGGGCATCTATAAACTGTTTGGACACTTCTCCGTCCCTAATGCTCTTGATAGTTCCCCCATACCTTCCATCCGACTTCATAAGAGTATCGCCGACCTTTATGCGGCCGGAGTAGACTTTGACTCCAACTATGACCGGTTTGGCTGCCCTGAATATGTATTCCGGGATGATGGATATCTTGGAAGGGACTGCCATTCTTTTCTTCCTCCCTTCTTCCAACTCGATCTTTCTGGCCTTGAGCCACTTTTCAGTCTCCTCAACTAACGAATAAATTACGTCGCCAACTTTTGCACCGACATCGGAAGTCATGGTGGCTTCCTGTGCCTCCTGAGTAAGGGCAACATTAAATCCAAGAATCATGCGGTCAAGAGGATCATTGAGTGTGGCAACATCAGTAATGTCTCTCTTAGAGATATCGCCAATTTCAGCCGAGCGGATCTCTATATTTTTCTGGGACAGTTCATATGCAACGGCCTCAAGTGATCCCAAAGCATCGGCCTTCACTGTTACACCGTGTTCACTCAGTGGTATGTTTGCCTGAGATTCTTTCGTAATCTCATCAAATGCCTCTTCAGGGCTATCCTTGACTACTATCATTGGAGAACCGGAAACGACTTCCAATTTATCGGTTATTAGTACTCTTACACCAGAAGCTGAATGAACAGTATCCTTTTCCTGCATTTTCTTTGAACGGCCCCTTGAGTTAACCAGCATTGCCTTAACCTTGGTAACTGCGGGACCACTCCTGGTATTCAGAGCTACGGCATCCCCTTTGTTGAGTGTGCCCTGATAAAGAACTGTGTCGAGAGTGGTGCCAAGTGATTCTTCTTTTTTCAGTTCAATGATTGTTCCTCTTCCTTCAATGTCCTTGAATGCAATTTTGTCTTCAAGGTATCTCTGGGCAAGGCCTGCAATAACCATAAGTATGTCAGGAATGCCGATGTTCAGTTTAGCACTCATGGGGACAATGGCTATGTTCTTGGCGAAATCAGAAATTCTGTCATACCTTTCTGTTGACAGGTTGAATTCATAAAATTTGTTCACTAGGTTGTATAGCCTGTTTTCGAGTTCAGATTTGTATTCTTCCCTCTGGGCTTTGAGCATTTGCTGAAAATTCTTGTCCCTTGTCTGGGTAAACAGTGGGATGAGATCGATTTTGTTGGCCGCTACCACAAAAGGAGTCTTAAATTTTTTAAGAATATTTATGGACTCAATGGTCTGGGGCTTGAACCCCTCATTTATGTCCACAACAAGAATTGCAATATCCGCAAGAGCGCCACCTCTTGCCCTCATATTGGAAAAAGCCACATGCCCTGGCGTATCTATGAAGAGAAGTCCCGGTATCTTCAGCTTGCTCTTACCCTCAGGGATTTTTGCCCTCTCCTCTATATCTGAAAGAGAAATATCTGTGGCACCAATTCTCTGTGTAATGCCACCCGCTTCTTTCTTGGCTACAATAGTGCCTCTAATAGCGTCTAAAATAGATGTTTTGCCATGATCGACATGGCCAAGTACACAAACAATGGGCTGTCTGTACTGTCTATTATTCATAACCACCTCAGTAGATGTGTGGCTCGTCCCCGTACTCTGCTACCATTATTTCGTTTTTATTGAAGTATATCGGAAATTCATGTTCAAAGGATTCAGGGGAATCAGAGGCGTGAACAATGTTCTTCTCAATTCCCATTGAGTAATCTCCTCTGATAGTTCCAGGTTGGGCCTTTGAACCATCCGTTGCCCCCAGCAAATTTCTGGTGGCCACAATGCAGTTATTCCCTTCAAGAACAGCTGCAATGATAGGACCTGAAATGATGTATTTGACAAGATCCTTAAAGAAAGGCTTTTCCTTGTGCACTGAATAGTGAACTTCTGCTTTCTCTTTTGAAAGCTGGAGCATCTTGAGTGCTACAATTTTCATTCCTTTCTCTTCGAATCTCTGTAATATTTTTCCGGAAAGGCGTCTTTTGACACCATCCGGTTTAACTAAAATAAGTGTTCTTTCCAATAGAGTCACCATCAGTTCTTTGAACTCTGCTTCTTCATTTCTTTGATCGAATGGTACTCATTTGTCCATTTCACTCTTCTTGGAACTCTTTTCATCTGAACCATGTTTACCTGGCACTTTCTGCTGCAGAAGTTCATGGTGTTGCCATCCTTCCTCACATAAAGAATTCCAGTTCCCGGCTCAATCTGGGTTCCACAAAAGTTGCAGTTTCTTATAGCCATTTTATCACCTGATAGACAGCCTCTTTGCTTCCCTTGCGGTTTCCCTGAGCATGAGAATGTCTCCAACCCTAACGGGGCCAAGTACATTCCTGGCAATGATTCTTCCCTGATCCCTTCCAGAAAGAACTCGAACCTTTACTGTTGTAGCTTCCCCGGTCATGCCGGTTCTGCCCATAAGTTCGACGACTTCTGCGGGGGTACCTTCATCTGCCAACTCAATTCACCTTATTTTTTTACTTCTGCCAGTTCAGCAATAATCTGCTTGTATACGTCTTCGCTCTTGCCGTAGTCAACCACTGATATGGATGCTGCGGAAGCTATTCCTACCTTTGCGCCAAGATCACTTCTCTTCTTGACATAAGCGTATGCAACCTTTCTCTCTTCGCAGAGCATTGGAAGGTAATACACAACTTCGGGTGGGGAAACGTCTTCAGCTATTACAACTATCTTGCTTTCTCCCCGTTCTATGGATTTAATAACTTCATTAGTGCCTTTCTTTATCTTTCCACTTCTGAAAGAATTTTCGACAAGATCTAACAGTTTCTTTTCCACGGACTCGGGAGTTTCAAATTTCACGTAACTATTTTTATCCATTTAGGAACCTCCTT
>JBJKQJ010000039.1:0-2978 GCA_046705445.1 Thermoplasmataceae archaeon | reverse complement strand
ACCCGAAGTCTATATGCGGGGGTGACGGCCTGTTGAGGTCAACCAGACTTCTGTCAGGCCCTGTGGAATCAGTGAAGTTCTGTCCCTTCGGATCGAAGGTTTACAGATTCAGGATCGAAGGAACCTGCGTCTCTAATCTACCAGGAGACTCCGTCAGGACCGGAAGGGAGCATCGGTATCCTGGACTCTTGATGCTGAAGGGGTGCGGGATCGAGATGAAGCAGGGGGCACCTGGCAGGACATCTGGCCCGATTCAGGCACGTCCGGCGTTCACACCTTAAAAAAGGTGCTGTTGCAATGGCGGGAAAAGAATACAAGATTATACAGGACCCGGTCAACGGCCCAGTAAAGATACCCAGTAATTTTCAGGGCATAATTGACTCACCAGAATTTCAGAGGCTTCGTTATATCAGATCCACTGGATTATGCTACCTGGTTTTTCCTGGCGCCAACCACACCAGATTCGAACACTCCATAGGTACTATGCACCTTGCCAGCCAGTTTTCTGAGGCACTAGACATAGAAGAAAAGGATCTTGTGATGGCAGCCGCATTGCTTCATGATGTGGGCCACCCACCTCTTAGCCACAGTAATGAGGATATCTTCAAGGAAATTACAGGCATGGATCACCTTGAGGCCGGACTTTCAATACTCTCTGGAAAGGGGCATTTCAGTAACAGTACTCTTCCGGAAACCATCGAATCAGCTGGAATAAGCCCATCAGAAGTAGTTTCAGTCCTGAGAGGAAATGAAAGCAAATTCAGGATACTTTCAAGAATGGTAAGTGGTCCCGTTGACGTTGATGAATTGGATTACCTCAGGCGCGATGCACTCTATTGCGGGGTCCAGATGGGAAATGTTGACCATAGGAGAATCATCAACGTTGCAATGATTCACAATAATGAAATCGTAATCGATGAGAAGGGAATCGGAACACTTGAGTCTATACTTATTGCAAGAATGCTGATGTACAGCACGGTTTACTTCCATAAGACCTCAAGGATAGCGCAGATTATGGCAGGATATGTCATCCGTGAAAACAGGGATCTTTTCGACAATCCATTTGGAATGGACGATCCTGATCTGTTTCACATATTGAAGAGTCTTGACAAGAATCCAGTAGCGGATGCACTTCTCAAGAGGAACCTGTATAAACCTCTTCTCAGGATTCCATACGACCCGGAAACCCTCATTGAAATAAGGGAAACTCTTGATTCAAATGCAGGGCTGGATAGTACGGATTTCATCGTGGACGTTATTCCCCCACTTGAATTCACTGGTCCAGGAAGGGTAAAGTCGGATCTCAGGGTCCTCAGCAACGGCGGTGCAACAGAAGTTACTCAGGCCTCACCACTAATCCGCGCACTGAGAGAAACGCTTGAAAACCGCCATATAATTGTTTCAGGTGCTCCATGGGCTATGGAAAAGGTAAGGGCAGCAAAATCAAAATTCTGATGAACGGATCAGCTTTTTCTTCATCCTGTAGGCTCCCCGGGTGCCTCTGAATTCTTCTGTATAATATCTGGGCAAGTGTGTTATTATTTCATAACCGTGCTTCTGGTAAAATCCCAATGCTTCAGTGTTCTTATCTCGCACTTCTAGAATTGCTGTGCTGTAACCCTTTTCAAGCATTATTTTCTCAATTTTCTCCAGTAATATGGAGCCAAGTCCGTTTCTCTGGTAATCAGGATCAACAGCGATGCTCTCCACATCTGCAGATGCTTCGTCAAGGGGCAGTGCTATGATGTAAGCAACTATTTTCGTACCATCTTCCGCCAATATGCCGAAGGAACCATTCATTTGGAAAATTCTGCGAAGCATATTTCTAGTGTAGGGACCCACTGGAAAAGCTCTTTTTTCAAGTGCTGCCAATGATTCGAGATCCCCCGGCTCATAGCTCCTGAAGTTCAATGTCAGGTAGATATCTTGGTAGGTATTAGCTTTGTATAATGTTTGTGAGGATACCCCTGTAAGTCTACCTCCATACTCACAAAATTTATAGTGCAATGATACGATATTTGGGAGGTATCCAAATGACCAGAGTTATGGCGACCGGAGTATTTGACATACTTCACATGGGACACGTTCATTACCTGAACGAATCAAAGAAACTCGGAGATGAGCTACTGGTTGTGGTGGCAAGAGACAGCACCGCCCAAAAGAATGGCAAGACTACCCTCTTTGACGAGGAATCAAGGCTTGCAATAGTATCCCAGCTCAAATCAGTGGACAGGGCAATTCTCGGCCACGAAGGTGATATCTTCAGAACTGTAATTGAAAATTCCCCGGATATTATAACACTGGGTTACGACCAGCACTTCGACGCTACCAGAATAGAAGAGACGTGTAGGGAACTTGGGCTTCATACCAGGGTTATTAGGATCTCAAAGTTCGACGGGAAGAGATTCCAGAGCAGTTCAGAAGTGCGCCAGAAACTTTATGAGCTGATTGAAGGGCAATTATAAGCCTAAGATTCATTTCAACTATTCCGTTAATCATTTGGATAGGGGGTCAAATGAAAATAACAGATTCTGTGGAAAGAATTGACGGCACAATGGCCAATACTTATGTGGTTAGGCATGAGGGCAAGATCCTGCTATTAGATGCTGGAATGAAATCCTCTCCTAGTAAGATTATTGAGTATTTTGAAAAGAAACCAGAAAAGCCAGATGCCATACTTATCACCCATTATCATCCTGATCATATCGGTGGACTCTCACAGCTTGTGGCAAAATATAATCCTCAGGTATTTGCAAACCAAAAGGAGATTGGCATTCTGAAAGGAGAGGAGAGAAACACGCCGGCAAAAAGCCTGCTGTCAAAGATGGTCTCAACAGTGAGCAGAAGTGAACCAGTGGATAAGGTGGAACCGCTGGAAAGTATCCCTTACGGCTGGATGAAGGTAATCGACACGCGAGGGCATACGCCAGGAAGTACATCTTTTCTTTTCGAACCGGATGGTATGTTGTTTGTCGGAG
>JBJKQJ010000038.1:0-10296 GCA_046705445.1 Thermoplasmataceae archaeon | reverse complement strand
CAACTTTACCTGAAAATTGTGGTGTAAGTTTTGCACTTATCTAAACAGTTTATATTAAGCACCTGATCCATCATCCGCTGGTTTAAATGGATTCGAAGGAAATTTTACAGCAAGTTTCGGATACAATCAAGTACGGAACGGACAAGGAACCCAACATTCAGAAAGCGTTTATGAATTTTAACTCGGCTGTTCTGAGCCCTGGCAAACTAGATACAAAAACAAAGGAGCTCATTGCACTAGCACTCTCACTTTCAAGCACGTGCGAATGGTGCATTACCTTTCACGTAAAAATGTCCAAGGAACACGGTGCAACTGATGAGGAAATTCTCGAGGCGTCATATGTAGCTGTCCTGATGGCTGGAGCACCTGCCCTGATGCATATGACTATTGTCAGGGAAGCCCTTAATTCACTGTAAATTTATAATTTAAATCTTCTGCACACTTACTATTTAGTAGCGGCAGAGATTTCTTTTTCAATTGAATTAGATTGCACACTAATTCTTGTAAGGGAACAATAAGAATCCATTAAAAAAGCAAATCAACTGGTTTCATGTATTTATTGAATATCAGGAAGCCATGTATTTCTCTCAATGAGGCCCATATAGCTGAGTATTTCTCCAAAAGCCCCGACCAGAGGATATACCACTTCCTCCTCCATCTGCAAATGCTGCAACATCTGGTCTATTGCATCGCATACACCAACCCGATATGATCTGGCCTTGACCTCTTCCAATAGCTTACGCATTATTCCGTGATCTTCAATTAACCTGCTATAATTCCTTACAAACAACTCATAATTTTTTATAAGTTCAACCAGTTCCCCCTTAGAATTGCCTATGAAACGTTTTGATAGGTGTTTGACAATTGGAAAAACAAGTTCAGTCTCCATCTCATTGTGCTTCTTAGTGATTTTGGACAGTTCTAGAATGAGGTTCTTGCAGTTTAACTGTGAGGAACAAACCTCTTCAAGCATTCGAAAATATTTAGCGTGTTCTATGTCCAGAACACTTTTCCCATTATCCATGTAATCTGTTTATTGGGGCTTCAATTATAAATAGCACACCTTATTTATTATGGTTATCAATTAGAACGGGTAATTTCCGAGCTTGTACAATGATACATTTAGGTAAATATTCTGGAAATGTCCTCAGTTTATGCCGCATGAGGGGCATATAAGCCATCACGTGAGTGAAGAATCTGATCGGGCTGGTTTTCATGACCCTTCTGGCAAGAATAAAAGCACTGTTCTTTTTATTATGGCGAATGGCCCCAAGGGACTTCAAATATATTTCCAACTAACACCTCATGCTGAGAGAATTTATTATGGGGCTTTTGATCTTATCTCCCATCTTACTCTAGTAATTGATGCACCCGGGACTTGATGATAATATGAGCTTGCAAAGTAAAGAAAGCAGAAAACCTGTAATATTACTAATTGGTGGAATACCAGGTGTTGGAAAATCTAGCATTTCTGGATACCTAGCAAAGAATCTTGGAATAGACATAGTGCTATCCGGAGATTATCTGAGGGAATTTGTGAGACCACTTCTTCCGGAAGAGGGCAAGAAGACCATTGGCGTTAGTGTCTACGAAGCCTGGCAACTGTTTGGAGAAGAAACGAGGGGCAATATAGAGAAAGGGTTCCTTACCCAGGGTGAACTCCTCAATAAAGGCCTAAATTCAGTACTTTCCAGGGCAATCAGCAATGGAGAGTCTTTAATTGTAGAATCATTATATTTCATACCTTCACAGTTGGAGAAAGAGGTTCTTCAAAACATCACTTCATTTTACATATACATCTCACAAAAGGAAGTCAATTCACAGAGGCTGCTTGAACGGGAGAAATTCACCCATTTCAGTTCGCCAGGTAAAAGGCTTAGTGATCAACTTGACAGATATAGGGTGATGATGGATTATTCCCTTGAAGAATGCAAGAAATTCGGAATTAAAAGCTTTGATAATCTGGATTATCTAGATACAAGGGATCAAATACTTCAATACGTTAAATCATTGTATTAATATGGTGCCCGAACCCAGAGAACTTGGACAGATAATAGAATCAGAACTTGTAAAGCGAGGCCTGTTCAAACCGAGCCAACCACACGGACCAGATCTGGAAGAGGGCAGAACGACTTTTGGTTATGGTTATCCAATTACAGGACTTGAAAAATTTCTTGGTTATTTCGACGAAACCATAAACATTGCAAATTTCCCATCAATTTCCATAGTTACTGATTTTAGCGTAGCACATGCATATTGCAGGTATACGGCAAGTCCTGGAATGGATGCTGTATCACTGGACGGGAAGGAGAGCAAAAAATACACAGAGAAAGCCAGGAAAGCCCTTCAGTTCTTCAAGTCTTTGTATGGAATTTCAGGATCCTTCAGATTCTATGTAGAGAGAAAGAAAAGGTACACCGATGCTAAGGGCCTAGGAGAATCTGCTTCGGTAGCAGCCGCAGTGTCCAGGGCATTAATGGAGAATGCATTCGGCAAGGGAGGTTCAGGAGATATTACACTAACTTCCAGATTTGCCCGAATGGTGTCGGGTTCTGGCACTAGGTCAGTTTCAGGTGGATTGTCCCTCTGGCTTTCATACCCTTATATGGAGGAATCACTTTCTGCTGGCTATTTTATTAAGGAGCCTGGGTCTGAGATTCATGTTGGCGCTTTCCCGAAACCGTCTCACATAGTCACAGATAGTGCCCATCGTATTGCTGAGTCATCCGAATTCTATGGCCGATGGGTATCTTCAAAATATCAGCATATTCTTGAGGAATTTGAGAATGAATTCGACTGGGAATTCCTGCTCGGAAGATCGCAACAGGAAATGTATACTCTGAATTCAATCATACTCTCAAAGGGCCATTTTATTCAGACACCAGAGAGCCTTGCCTTGATCAATTCATTGAACGAATTCAGGGAAAAGAATCCAGGGCTCTATTATACGGCGGACACGGGCCCTACAATTGTACTTTTGAGCCAGGACAGGAGGCTTATAGAAGAATTTGCTGCCGGGCGGAAAGAGGAATTCCTCTGGAGTTCCAGCAAGATTGACCCCCCGAAAAAGGACAGGAATGTCGAAAAACGAGCATCGGATTTCCTTTAGAAAAAGGAACTTTCCCAGACAGTTTTATAGTATTATCAATTCACATTAATTGATCCTATTTTGAAACAGCATCCAGCTCTATCGGAAAATTTTTACAAAGAGATCCCGAAGCTTCCTTCTTCAAGGGTTAATTCTGTTTCAAAAAATTTCAAACTGGAAAATGTAAGGGATTTCAACCCTGCTGGAGACAGGGCAGGCAAATCCATTCCATGGCCAACCATATCGAGAGCCGTTATGGCCAGGGATAACTATGAATGCAGAGTCTGCGGCAAAAGTTCCCTATCCCAGGTTGACAGCGCTTCCGCCTTTGACAGAATTCATTTTGAACTTGAGGTGCACCACATAATACCCAGAAAAGACGGGGGAGTTGACACCTTTGAGAACCTCATAACACTTTGCGAGGACTGCCACCACAAGACATTCTCCAACGGTTATTCCGGAGTACCTGTGGCTAAGGAGCGTGACTTATTCAGTTTTGAGAAGGAAATCCTATTTGCCATCCCTCCAGAAGCGGAAACTGGAACTTATAACATCAAGTCAGGCTTGCTGGATGGATATGATCGTGTATTCGACCAGACTGAAAACCGTTATCGCGTGGTCCCGGTTGAGGGTGCAAGATTGAGATTCAAAGTTGCGGGAATTCTGCCTGAAGAGTACAGGAAACTTGTGTCAAGAGTGTTACTGCAACATGAAGTGGCGGATTATGTCACACTGCATGCCATGGTTTCAGGAATCAGTAGCAAAGTTCGTTTCCTGGTGGATCCTGCTTCAGATCTCCTTGTTTAAATAATGAATTCTTCCGGTTCAATTTTCCTGTTTGTAATTCCTACCGAAGCTGTGGGGACTCTTCTTCCGCCGTGAAGTTCGGCATATTCCCTTCTCGAGTATACAGCTTCCACCAACCTGCCTATGGAGTCACCTTTAAGTATTCCGCTGCCGCTGGTTCCGCTGGCAACAATTATGTTAAGGTCCCTGAAAATATATGGAGAACCGTCAATTGTATTGTACGCATAATAGCCGGCCCACATTCCTGTTACCTTTGGATATGACAGGGTGGGGAAGTATGCCTGTATGACCTGGGCCACATTGTTTTCGTAATACACCTTCTCTGCCTCGGGTTCCTCAGTGAAACTGAAATCCCTGTTGTAATCATCTGCAGTGCCGACCCAAAGGGACTTGTACTTTGGGGCAGGCCTCAGGTATACACCAAATGAAGGCAGAATAGTGAAAGGCAGCACACCCTCTTCGTTTCGGTTCCACCCATATAATATATTTTCCACGGTGGGGCCGCTGATCTGGAAAACCTGCCTCTTTTTAGGCCTTATATGGCTGTCAATTCCGGTGGGATCAAGCAGCGAAGTGGTCCAGACATCCGTAGCAGCGATAAAAGTGTCCGCTTCTATGTTTCCCTTTGCAGTTTCAATGCTCTTAAGTTCCTTTTTCTGCCAGAGGAAGGGTTCCCCCGGGTAATCCATGGGATTCACTGGCTGCAGTTTGAATTCTTTTACCTCAGCGTTGAATATGAACTCAACCCCAAGTCTAACAGCGGAATTGTAATAGAAATCCGCAACAACTTCAGGCTCAATTGTTCCACAGTTTTCCCCCAGAATGCCCAGATCTATGTCCTTCAGGTTCATGAGTTCCTTGACATCGGGATCCAGCTTTGTCTTGAGGAAGTCATATGCTGAGAGGTCCTCCGGATCCAGTGTCTGAACTTTAGTTTTTGATGAAACATTTTCCAGCAGGCGAAGCCTTGGATCTTCTCTGTTCATGAGGAACAGATAGCCCACAAAATTCATCCCAAGGTCGTATCCCAGATTTTTCTGAACTTCTTTGTAAAAATTGATTGTAGAATTTGACAGGCTGAAATTAAGATCCGAGGAGAACATGTCCCTGAATCCTGCCGCGCTTCTTGCAGTATTTCCCTGCGCATAGGTAGGTGCCCTGTCCACAACAGCCACCTTCAAATCAGGATTATTCTTTTTAAGATAATAGGATGAGGTCAGGCCCACAATGCCAGCACCAATTATAACAACATCAAAACGTCCGGGGGACACCTTTAGGTTAGTTCAGGCACCCATAAAAATCTTATTTAAAAAAAGGGGTCTAAAATATATTGAAATAGACCTTCCCAGGTGAGATCGCACAATTATTCTGATTCGAATAATTCAGTTGACAGATACTTGAAACCGTTATCAGGGAAGATTGCCACTACATTTTTTCCTGGACCAAGCTCTTTTGCTTTGAGTATTGCAAAGTGCAGTGCGCAGGCAGAACTCATTCCAAGGAGCAACCCCTCATTCTTCGCTGCCTTTCTTCCAGTTTCAAAGGCTTCCTTCTTTGTTTTTTCATCTATTTCAATTAACTCGTCAAAGTATTCTTTTCTCACAAGCCTTGATGGATAGGGTTCCTGGGGGTTTCTGATCCCCTGTATCTTAACTCCGATTTTTGGGGTCACGCCTATGATCTTTATTTCTGGATTGTACTCCCTCATACGTAGGGAAATACCAGAACTAGTCCCTCCTGTCCCCACACTCATTACAACCATGTCGATCTTGCCATCCATCTGTTCAATGATCTCGTTGGCAGTTCCCGTATAATGTGCAAAAACATTGGCAGGATTGCTGAACTGGTCTATGGGGGCATACTTATGGGGATTTTCCTGAATCAGTTTCTGTTTCATTTCTATTGCACCCGCAGTTCCCTTTTCAGCCGGAGTGAGAATCAATTCTGCCCCGTATGCCTTGATTATTTTCCTTCTTTCCACGCTTGCGGACTCTGACATAACAATTGCAACTCTGTATCCCTTGTATGCGCCGATCATAGAAAGTGCAATCCCTGTGTTTCCGGATGTCGCCTCTATTATTGTCTTATCTTTAGTGAGCTCCCCACTTGCTTCGGCGAATTCAATAAGGGTTAATGCAGCCCTGTCCTTTACTGAACCCCCGATGTTGAACATTTCCAGCTTCGCAAAGATATTTGCGTGTCCGGGTTCCGTCATCCTGTTGATCTTAAGCATTGGCGTTTTGCCTATAAGACTGGAAATATTGCTTGAGATTCCAGACAAATCCATAGATCAGTATAATATTGAATTAAATAGACTTAATGAAAAACGACACTTTTAAAGATAAATGTGGTTTAAGAGATAGCATGGCTTCTGAATTACCTGATGACCCCTTCGTAAGTGTACAATGGCTTGAATCTCATCTTAACGACCCAGATTATATCATTGTGGATTGTCGGTACAACCTTTTTGATCACGAACTAGGAGCCAGGGAATACCATGAGAATCATATTCCTGGGGCATTTTTTCTCCATATGGAGAAAGACCTCACTGCCAGAGTGCAAGAGCACGGCGGAAGGCACCCTATCCCGAAACCTGATAGCTTCAGACAATCCATGAACAGCATAGGTTTGACTCCGGAAAAAACCGTGATCGCCTATGACAACGATGGCTCTGGGGCAGCAAGGTTATGGTGGCTCCTCAATTACTATGGACATGATGGGGTGAGGATACTCAATGGTGGATATCCCCTCTGGGTAGAATCTGGACTCCCGGTTACCAGAGATATCCCACAAAGGAAAGAAGGTAATTTTGTGCCAGTTGTAAATGGACAAATATTGTCGGGAGTCAGGGATCTGAAAAAACTGGAGAGGGGATCCATAATAGTTGATTCCAGAACAAGAGAACGCTACTTGGGAGAGGTGGAGCCCATTGACTTCAAGGCGGGCCATATTCCAGGTGCCATTAACATACCATATACCAAGGCCATAAAGGAAAAGGCTCTTTTTAAAGACAGGAAAGAACTTCAAGAGATATTCAGGGACGCAGGCGACTTTCCTGTTGTATACTGCGGATCCGGCATCACATCTTGTGTCAGTTTCGTAGCACTGAAGAGCATTGGTAAAGATCCGAAATTATATGCTGGCAGTTGGAGTGACTGGATAAGCTATGAAGAAAATGGGGTCGCTACGGGAGACCGTCTCTAATTGTTTCTAATTGCTATGTATTAAATAATGCAGTCAAATTACTGGTTCACCTATTAAAGTTCGTTCCCGCCACAGAATAGACATTACTTTTATTCTTATTTTGAATTACGGTCTTATGGCGTACAGTGACGGAATTATCCTAAGAGTCGCTGAAGCAAATTCCACCGATCCGGGCATGTCAAGAGTAAGGCTTGATGAAGAATCCAGACTGGCACTTGGAGCCGAAATTGGTGATGTTGTTGAAATCGAAAAAGACAAGAAGACTGTCGGCAGGGTTTACAGAGCGAGGCCTGAGGATGAAAACAAAGGTATCGTTAGAATTGACAGTGTTATGAGAAACAACTGTGGATCATCTATTGGCGACAAGGTCAGGGTCAAGAAAGTCCGGACCGAGGAAGCCAAAAGAATAACACTTGCACCAATCATCAGAAAAGACCAGCGCCTGAAGTTTGGAGAAGGTATCAACGAATTTGTTCAGAAAGCACTTATAAGAAGACCAATGCTTGAAGGTGACAATATAAGCGTCCCGGGTCTGACTCTTGCGGGACATTCAGGACTTATTTTCAAGGTTGTGAAGTCGCAACCAACTAAGGCCCCAGTTGAAGTTGGGGAGGATACAAAAATAGAGATAAGAGAAGAACCGGCCTCAGAAGTTCTTGAGGATGTATCAAGAATAAGTTACGAGGATATTGGGGGCCTTTCAGACCAGCTGGGAAGAGTTCGTGAAATAATTGAACTCCCCCTTAAACATCCCGAGCTCTTTGAGAGGCTCGGAATACATCCTCCGAAAGGAGTGCTGCTTCACGGGCCTCCAGGAACTGGTAAGACACTGATCGCTAGGGCGGTGGCGAACGAGTCTGGAGCTAACTTCTTTTCAATCAACGGCCCTGAAATTATGAGCAAGTATTATGGACAAAGTGAGCAGAAACTCAGGGAGATATTCCTTAAGGCAGAAGAAACAGAGCCTTCTATAATCTTTATCGATGAAATTGACTCCATAGCACCCAAGAGGGAAGAAGTGCAGGGAGAAGTAGAAAGAAGAGTAGTCGCACAACTCCTGACTTTGATGGATGGCCTAAAGGAGAGGGGGCACGTAATAGTTATAGGTGCAACCAATAGGATCGATGCAGTCGATCCCGCACTAAGAAGGCCAGGAAGATTTGACAGAGAAATAAACATAGGTGTACCTGACAAGAAAGGGAGAAAAGAAATTCTGTCCATTCACACCAGAGGTATGCCACTTGGAATGGATGAGGAAAAGAAGAGCGACTTCCTTGATGAGATTGCAGGACTGACCTATGGTTTTGTAGGGGCAGATCTGGCCGCCCTATCAAGAGAGTCAGCCATGAATGCCCTGAGGAGATACCTTCCTGAAATTGACCTTGACAAGCCAATACCTACAGAAATCCTGGAGAAAATGCAGGTCACAGATGATGACTTCAGGGAAGCACTGAAGGCAATAGAGCCAAGCAGCCTGAGAGAAGTTACAGTTGAGGTTCCAAGCATTACATGGGCTGACATCGGTGGTCTTGAATCTGTAAAGAGTGAGCTCAGGGAAACTGTTGAGCTTCCACTCCTCAAGCCTGAAGTTTTCAAGAAATTGGGAATCAGGGCCGCAAAAGGATTCCTCCTTTATGGTCCACCCGGTGTTGGTAAGACCTTACTCGCCAAGGCGGTTGCAAACGAAAGCAATGCCAATTTCATTTCTGTGAAAGGACCAGAAGTTCTGAGCAAATGGGTAGGCGAGAGCGAAAAGGCAGTTCGTGAAATATTCAAGAAAGCAAAACAGGTAGCCCCAACAATAGTATTCCTTGATGAAGTTGATTCAATTGCTCCCAGAAGAGGACAGTATGGTGATACTGGCGTGACAGAGAGAATAGTGAACCAACTCCTGACTTCACTGGACGGAATTGAAGTGCTTCAGGGCGTAGTTGTGCTGGCAGCCACGAACAGGCCGGATATAATCGACCCTGGACTTCTTAGAGCAGGCAGATTCGATAAAATGATTTACATTCCTGCACCCGATATTCAGAGCAGGAACAAGATCCTTGAAGTTCATACCAAAGCCATGCCGCTTGCCAAGGATGTTTCACTAGAGGAACTTGCCCAGAAAACCGAAGGTTATGTTGGAGCAGATCTTGAGAACCTCTGCAGAGAAGCGGGAATGATGGCTTACAGAGACAACCCCGATGCAATCGAGGTTTCCCAGAAGAACTTCGTTGATGCCATGAAGACCATCAGGGCATCCGTAGATGATGAAGTCATTAAATTCTACCAGAATCTTGCCCAGACCATTGGAAAGGGAATCAAGGAAAAGAGGAAAGCTGTGGAAGAACTGGGACTTTACCAGTAATTCCACTATTTTTAACTTAATTTTTTTATTTTCACCATCAAAAAGCCAAAAATAATTTATCCTGACCAGTATTCATTGAACTATGTCTATGAGAAAATTTGCCAGCGATGTTATCAAGAAATCGGTAATGACGGTAGATGGAGAGCTCATAGGCACTGTCAGCAACATTGTAATTGATACTGATGCAGGCATCATAAAGAGTGTATTGGTAAAGCCGCAGGGACAGAACAGATACACTGATTTTCAGACTGACAAGGAAGGGCGATATATGATCCCCCTTAAAGCCATGAAATCCTTCAAGGATGTATTTGTGGTAGAGGTTTCTGCTGGCCAGAAACTTCAGAATTAATTTATTCCATTACTTTCGGGACGTACCTGAGTACCCCGACCATCCCGCCAAAAGCTTTCAGAAGTAGCTGGCCTTCTTCACTGTCTCCAGAAATGATCTCAATTTTTGTTCCGGATTCCTCAGCCAATTTGAAAAATGACTCCACCATGTCCTCTTCACGCTCTAGTTCCATAGGTGAACCGCATTTGTCACAATTTACGTCATCATCTGGCTTCTTTATGAGTGTTTTGACAGACTTGTCATTGGGGCAGACAAAAAAATACTGTGTCTTGTCAAGATCCTCTGAAATCAGTAGAAGATCCACTGCCTTCTGTTCAAGAGCTGACCTTATCGCCTTTTCACCATAAACGCCAAGGCCGCCGTCTGGCTTCCTTATTTCCATCATGAATTTATTGATAAGGTCTTTTTCGCGGGCAATCTGCATTTCCTTCATGGTATCTGCAGCTTTGTCCACAAGCTCCCTTAGTCCAGTTTCATCAGTATATCCAATATCAA
>JBJKQJ010000037.1:0-14040 GCA_046705445.1 Thermoplasmataceae archaeon | reverse complement strand
GTGATGGGAGCACTGGGATTTGAACCCAGATCTGCGGGTCTCTTCCGGTTCATAGTTCCAGTCACTCATCATAAATCAGGTGACCCTCAGTTAATCATAACCTGACTGGAGCCCATCAGGATGCCTGATTACCCCATGCTCCCATATTGCCTTGAACCTGCCAGCAGTAACAATACTTAAATGACCAAAATGGTCAAGGAAGACTGTCAGTCTATTGGAGGTGTGGCTCTTCAGTATAAACTATGATTATAAATAGATATTTCAAGGAAATAAAGCTATACAACATTGTACTGCAATAATCTGCATTATGTGTTAATACGCCCTTTCACAAAATAACAGTTCTTAAAAGTTAAGAGTCTTCCGCCAGAAAAGAAAAAAATTCTGGCTGATGAATAGAAAGTTCAGGGATTACTCCCTGTTCGCCTTTCTCTGTCTCTTCAGTCTTCGAATTCTCTTCTTTCTCCATTTCCAGCGCATCTTACCGCGCTTTTTCCAGTCTCTTGAACTTCTCTTCAACTTTACACCTCTAATGTTGTGTGATCATTCATCCCATTTACTACGCAATGAAGGATTGTGAGTTTTCCCATATCTGTTGCTTTTATTTGAATGTTACAGGCACTAGCTTATCAATCGCCATATCAGAAACTTCTTGTATCCCGGGAGTAAATATGACCTAATCTTTATTTACACCTGCTTACTGATCAAAGGTGGCAGAAGAGGTTGAAAAATATCTGAAGAATTTTCTGAAGGCTATGCCTTCTGAAGACCTCTATTTTGAGGCAATTCATGAAATCATAAAGGATCTTGTCAAAGAATACATTAAGAGAAAAATTAACCAGAACGAGTCCATCAAAACTGAAATTATGTCTATCCTTGAGAAATTCCTTGAGAGTAAATTCAAAGAGTATGACGCAATGGCAAGGATGGCCAAAGTTACGGCAGAAATCGGCCTAATCACTGCACCAACAAACATCAAGGACGAAGCTGTATCAGATCTTGTCAAATCCTTCAGAAAAGAAATTGAGGAAATAATCAAGAAGACTTTCTAAAATTTTAAAAAAATTAATGCTGTTCAAAATTTTTCAGCACAGTGGTTTTTGAATGTAAATCGAACATTGTCAATATTGAAGGGTTGGGAGCAAAATTCATCATCTTCTGGTAATCGGTCTGAGACTGCCACGTTGATGAGTTAACATATCGAACTCCCCTGTAATTCCCAAGATAATGGGAATGTATGTGACCTGTGATGAATATATCTGGAACCTGTTCTATTACATGATAATCATTGGGTGATGGGATCAGAGGCGTCTTTCCGCCGTACTTGGGAGCCAGGTGCCTTCTTCTCAGCACCTCCTCAATGGCTTTCCCGATAGAAGTATAATTGGCACCGGGAACAAGTTCCACCATATCATTTAGAGACATTCCATGATAGAGGAGTACATTTTTGCCCTCGAGATTAAGAGTATAGGGATTCGGCAGCATAACTGCATTTTCAGGGAAAATTTCTTCAACCTTCCCAGAGAAATTAGGTTGCGGTTCAGCGAGCCTCACCACATCATGATTTCCTGGCATAATGAATACCTGAACATCTTCAGGTATTTCCCGGAGGTATTCACCTAATTTTTCGTACTGGTCCAGAGGGTTTATCAGCTCCAGATCTTCCTCCTGTCCCGGATATACTCCAATGCCATCAACTACGTCTCCGCTGAGAATAAGATATTTCAGCTTTTCAGCTTCTTCGTTGGAACTCTTTATCCAGTTGATCATGCGGCGAAAGTCATCTTTCCTGAAAGTCTTTGATCCTACGTGTATATCAGAAAGGGATGCAACATATACGGGGTCCTTGTTGGTCTCTTCAATCACCCTGTATGGAATATCTGGCCGCACAATTTCGTTGGGAAATATTACAGGCTCGCCGGGACCTCTGCTAACAGACCCCACAATGCCAATCACTTCATCCTGAAGAATTAGCTCCTCCGCTAAGCCCCGGTCCTTCATTAAAATTGCCTGAATCTGGTCATCCATATCCTCTATGGTTATCCTCTTGTGACCGTTTCTTGTTGTATCAACAGAGGATACCATTCCAATGACCTTGACCTCGCCAGTGGATTTTTTGGCACTCCTGATGTCAATGCTTCCCCTCATAGTTCCTGAAAGTGACACTATTTTGCTCAGTTTCTGGTACCTGCTCACGAACATCTGTCTGAAATCCTCGACAGAACTGTTAACTCTAATTTCTGGCAATTGTACCTCGTAAGTATTCATCTGCACCCTGGATTCGCCTCTGATAAGCCTTTTTACCAGTTTTTCATCGATATAGCCAGAGGCAGAAACCTCGTCAGATATAAGCCTAGGAATCAGCTTTCCCATGCTTCTTTCCAGGATCAGGTTAAGTGCTTCCGGGGATATGAGGAAACCGTGTTTATGAAAATAATCAAGAATACTGACACGGTCCTGGAAAAGGGCTTCTGTCATAGTAAGAAAGTAATTGTCTTCTGATTATTTTATGGTTCGGTATTGAATTTCCTGACAACGAAATCACAATAAATGTTTATTTGTGAATTTAATTGTGTTACGTGTCTAAGGCTGCGGATAGTTTGGCATTTATTGCGATGGCTTCGTTCTGGGCACTAAACTACCCACTGGTTAAATTTGCATACCCTTTCCAGCCGCCAATGGCAATCCTCTTCTTTCGATTGTTTTTTGCCGCCATATTTTCTTACGTATTTTTCTGGAACAAGATCACCTTCCCCAGAGACCTAAAGACTCATCTCAGCCTCGCCCTTTTCGGACTTCTTAATCTGGTTTTCTTCATGGGATTCTGGTTCATTGGTGAAAGCACTGAAAGTTCTGCAATATCCTCCATCATAGTTTACACGTATCCGGTTATTTCCATTGCCTTTTCAGCCATATTCCTGAGGGAGAAACTCACTCTCGTGAGGACTGTGGGGACCATGCTGGGTTTCATTGGGATGATATTGATCTTTGTTGAACAGCTTTCCATAAAACCAGGCCCGGGGCTCTTTTTCCTCATTGCAGGAGCAGTGAGCTGGGCGCTTGGGACCATATATTTCAAAAAGTATTTGCTGCATGTAGGGAATTATACAGTTAACTCAATCCAGTTCCTTTACGCCACCCCCATTGTTTTTATTTATGTAATGGCCACAGGGGGATTCAATATGAACGGTTTCACACTGCCTTTCATTGCAGTTGTTATCTACATGGGGTCACTTAGTACAGCAGTTGCGTACTACATCTACCTGCACCTGTATTCAAAGTACTCAGTTTCTTCAATATCTTCTTATTTCTTTGCAGTTCCGGCACTTTCCATAATATTCAGTTACTTTCTTCTTGAGGAGAACAACACCATATTCACCTATGCCGGGTTCGCACTGATCAGTCTTGGTATCTATCTGAGTTCACGGCAGGTTTATAAAAGGAACCGAGTAATTGTTCAAGATCTGAACAACACTAATAAATAAGATATGGTTGATAGCCTCTAAGCCGATGCCTTCTATAGGAGAACTTTGCACTGCAATAAACACATGCAAGAAATGTGATCTCTATTTTTCAAGAAAAAATCCTGTTTGCGGATTCGGTAACCACGAACCAAAAATAATGATCCTTGGGGAAGCTCCCGGAGCAAAAGAGGATGAAGCAGGCAAGCCTTTCATTGGTCGAAGTGGGCAGCTGCTGGACAAAGCCCTTGAGTACGCAGGTATACTGAGGCACGAGCTCTACATTACAAATTCCGTAAAATGCAGGCCAAAGATAGGTCGATCACCAAAGGTTGTTGAAATCAAGAAGTGTTCTGACTTTCTGAAAGAGGAGATCGGACTTATAAAACCAAGGCTGATTGTGCCTATGGGAAATGCAGCCATCAAATCGGTCGGCCACATATTCGGTATAAGCCTGGGAAGAATTTCAGAAGTTCAGGGAAGTTTTCTCTACTTCAACGGAAATTATTTTGCGCCACAGTTTCACCCAGCGGCCATACTGAGGGACCCAAAGAAGCTTGAGAAATTCAAGGACAATTTCCGGAAAATGGCATCACTTGTGCACGATATCCAGATCAAGACGCATGAGATCCTTCTTGAAGATTATAAAATAAAGAAAATTTAAGGGTTTATAGTTTATTTTTACTAACTTGCGCCACGTCTTCTCAAATACATTGTCACTACTGCACCAACTACCAGTATTGCCCCAATCACATAGTACAATACTGGATCAGACGCAGGTGGATTGCCGATTGTTATGGCATCAGCTGAAGCGGAATCATAACCGGGTGCTGAGATTGAGTAGGCTGGATCCAGCGTAAATGTCAGGCTGAAATTGTTGCCCAGGAATGATCCATTGTCATGGAAATCCACGGTTTTTCCGGCATTCATGAAGAACGTCGTAGTATTGGTGGCAGGATCGTAAGTCCTGTTCCACTGGACCAGAGACTTTGAGAAAGCAGACATATTTACTGTATTGACTGAGTTGGAACTTGTGAAAGTGCCGCCGGTGAAGTTTGCTTTGTTTACATTTGTGCCGTTCAGGGAAAGGCTGTCATTTGTGGAAAAGCTTCTCCACGTGAGATTAGCTGAGTTGTTGTAAAAAACGCCTGTTAGTACCATTGCGATCTTCAGTGAAGAGTTGGCAAAGAGTTTGGCTGTTCCGCTTGCATTGTAACTTTCTACAGTTCGAATGTAACTCATAGAAAGATTAGTCAGTTGAGCGTCGTGATCTCTCTCAGATATGCTCCTGTTCAGCACTTGGAAGACAAATGAGTCGTTCTTAAGGTAAGTGTTGTTTATGGTCAGGTTTCCGCTGGTACTGCTGGACAGAACATTCTGTAGGATGGATTGTCCAATCTTGGATGAACTGTTAGCAGAGATGGCGAGACTTGAGTTGATGTATGCATTCACTGTTGCCTCGTTGCTGTTGGGGTTGAGCACAACCCTGATAGTAGAGGCATGACTTACTGGTATCAAAGCTGAGAAAGCCAGCAGAGCCACTATGGCGAGTGCAACACCATGCTTAGTATTCATCAATGCACCAGATCAAAATTAAGGGATATAAACATGGGTGGTACAATCGTGCACTCAAACCTGGTAGAGCTGGTAATTTGGAGGCTCACTGGTGATTCTTATATCATGAGGATGGCTTTCCTTCAACCCGCTTGAACTGATCTTAACGAATCTGGAATTCTTCCTGAGCTCCTCAATATTCCTAGCCCCAACATATCCCATTCCGGATTTTACTCCGCCTATGAGCTGAAAGAGAACTTCTTCGGTTCTTCCCCTGAAAGGAACCACTCCTTCTACACCTTCTGCGACGAATTTTGTTGAGCCGAGCTTGCCATAGCGGTCAGATATTCCAGTTTGAATTGCCCCTATAGAGCCCATTCCCCGGTATGATTTATATTTCCTTCCATTAAGAATGATCTCAGCCCCAGGGCTTTCCTCTGTCCCCGCAAATAGGGAGCCCAGCATTACAGTATTTGCTCCGGCCGCGAATGCTTTCACAATATCACCGGAAAACCTTACCCCCCCATCCGCGATAACAGGAATTCCATGTCCATCCGCGACTTCTGCCACATCTGATATGGCTGTAAGTTGTGGGACCCCAATTCCGGCAATAATCCTGGTAGTGCAGATAGAGCCAGGCCCTATTCCTACCCTCAGCCCATCAACGCCAAGTGATATGAGGTCCTCTGCTGCCTCCTTCGTGGCAATATTCCCCGCGACTAGATCAACGGTTACATCCTTTCGCATCTTCTTCAGGGAAGAAAGGACGTTTTCATTATGCGCATGGGCAGTGTCCACTACAAGAACATCTGCTCCCTCTTTTTCAAGTGTGAGAGCACGCTCAATATCAAAGGGGCCAATTGCAGCGCCAACTACAAGTTTCCCTGCCTTGTCCCTGCTTGCATCTGGAAATTTCTGCCTGGTCTTCACATCTTTTGCAGTTATGAGCCCCACAACTCTTCCAGAATTGTCTACCAAAGGAAGTTTCTCAACCCTGTTTTTGTATAATATTTCAAGAGCATCTTCAATGTCAATATTATCGTGGGCATAGACGACATCCTTTACCATGATGTCGCCAACAGTCTTGTTCTCCTTGCCAGCAAATTCCAGGTCCCTTTTTGTTACAATTCCAACAAGTTTTTCCCCTGCAACAACAGGTAGACCACCAATGTTCTTTGTTTTCATTATGTTTCTGAGTTCAGGTATAGGAGTCTCTGGGGCAACTGTGTGAACATCCCTTATGATTATGGATTCTTCTCTCTTGATTTTCTTTACAAAACCCGCCTGCTGGTTTATTGATAGGTTTCTGTGCAGAATTCCTATTGCCCCCTGGCGCGCCATTGCTATGGCCATTGCAGTTTCAGTGACCGTATCCATGGGAGAACTGGCAATGGGCAGTTTCAGATCGATATGCCTTGAAAATTTTGAATGAACATTAGCCTCTCGTGGTTCAATGGGGCTCTTGGAAGGAATCAAGAGAACGTCGTCGTAGGTGAATCCCTCCTTAATGTTCTCAAACTTATCCTTAAACATGTTGACATAAGGGCAATCCCATAAATAAACATGTTCAGGAATTTAATTCAATATAACGTTTCAAAAGAGGTCTCGGGAGATGGTTTTTCCCTGTTATAAATTTTGGAGAGAAACTGGATGGTTTTCTTTACCTCGGCGTCGAACTGGAACCTTATTGTGTGAAAATACTTCTTCAATATTTCCTGAGAAATCCCGAGTTTCCTGCTGTCAACTGATACGCATTCATCAACATGATCTACGGAATCACTAATTGCCTGGTCCAGAAGTTCAACCTCATGTTGACATTCCTTACTTCTGGACTTGACTGTAACACTGAAAACAGGCATCATAGCGTACAACGAATTGAACTGGTAACCAAGGTCCCAGATAATTCTGAGGTTGGTAGAATAGACACGCAATGCCTCGTCACCAATTACCAGAGCGTAATCTGCTTCCCTTAAGAGTGCTTCAGCTTCCCTTTCCTCGCTCCAGATAAGGTTATAATGGATATTCATTTTCTGGAGAACAAGTTCCAGGTAAACTGCAGTGGTTCGTGTATGCTCTGTCACCGCAATTGTCATGGGGGAAACTATATGATCTGCCCTTGTTACAAGTAGCGTTGACATTGTTCCCTTAAGAGAATGGATTGTTGCACTTTCAACAATACTGAGTTTTTCCTGATTCTCAAAGTACTCAAATAAGGAAACCATTCCACAGTCAAGTTCTCCACTAAGGATCTTTTTCATTATGTTCTTGGGGGTATCTCTCACTACAAGGTCTTTCTCCCTGTAAGCGGAATATAGATGGTCGCTGTGTGTAAAATTTATTATCCCGATCATGGACAGGACTTAATCCCCTTGCAGGATAAAAAATAACCTTAACTCTAAACCAAAGGAATCGGGAATTTCATCATCCGTAACGTTTTATGTTATAGAATGTGTCTCTCTGCGCTGGGATTTTGCCGATCTGGCGAACAATATCATTCAGCTCTTCTATTGAAGTGCCTTCTCTCCTGTCAGTAGCACCAAAAATCTTCTCGCTGAATGCTGTCCCCACCAGGTCGCTTCCTCCGCCATTCAATGGTATCTGGGCGATCTCTTTGCCAATTGCAACCCAGTAAACACTGATGTTTACAAGATCCTGGCCCCCAAGGAGCCTGGCTAGAGCAATGACCTTAAGGTCAAGTTCGCCTGATGCGGGAATCTTTACCCGGCCACTCTTCTGAAGAGGTGTGTTGTCCGGGCTGAACTTCAATGGAATGAAAGAGAGAAAACCAGGCACCTCTCTCTGGTTATCTCTTAGTTTTATGATGTGGTCAACTATGTTTTCCAGTTTTTCCAGGTGGCCGTAAGTCATAGTAGAATTGCCCCTTATGCCCATACTGTGAATGATCTTTGCATCCTCAAGCCACTTTTCTCCTGAAATTTTCTGGGGGGTCGTGATCTTTTTTCTCACATCAGGATCGAAAATTTCTGCTCCACCACCTGTGTGTGCGTCCATTCCAGCTTCATGGAACCTTTCAACAATTTCCTTGAGTGGGTTTCCTGTGGTTCTGGCTATGAAATCTATTTCGGGTATAGTAAGGGCTTTCAGCGTAACGTCTGGAAGATATTGTTTAACAGTACTGAAAAGCTGCTCGTAATACTCCACTGGAAGATCCGAATTGAACCCGCCAACAATGTGGATTTCAGTTGCCTCCTGCTCTTTGGCTTTGGCCAGGTCTTTCTTAATCTGTTCGACTGTGAGCTCATAGCCCCGATCGGTTTTCCCCTTCATTGTCATTGGTACATAGAATGCACAGATAGGGCAGCTCGCGGTACAGTAATTTGAATAGTTTATGTTGTAAGAAACTGCATAAGTTACAGTGTCTCCCACCTGTCTTGAAGTCAACTGGTTGGCCAGCCTCATCATCTGAGGCAATTCAAGCTCACGTGCAAGATTCATTGAATCTTTGAAATTAAGAGGATAATTTTGATCTATGAATTCTCTCCAGTATTCAACAGAATAATCCAGGGCTCTCTCCATTGGTCACAGATTTCTAACGCCTAGTTAACCGTTTCTTTTTGTTTTATAATGTTATTTTAGCTATAACTATGAAATAAATCAGGTTTTTCGGGCATGTTTCCTTATTTTCTTTATCCGGTCCATTGTTGAAGGATGATCCAGATTCCAGTGTCTAGAAAGATCTCTCGGGGTCAGATTCAATTTGTTGATTTTTTCCAGGGCCGATACAAGTTTCTCACTGTCGTATATTTCTGTTGCGAGAAGATCTGCCTGAGTTTCAAAATATCTCTGGATTGCAGGTACCACATAAACTCCTGACAAAGCTATAATTGCAAACCCTATCATTGGCAGCACAAATGAAAGAAGCGGATACACTACTGTATCAATGGGGAGAAGCATCATGTTTCCTGCTATAACAGTAAGAATCCAGACTATGATAACTGTTTTAAGCACATGTCGTTCCCTCGCGTGGGCAAACTCATGGGCAATGACTGCTACATTTTCTTCAGGCGTGAGATTCTTAAGAAGGTAGCTTGAGACAAAGACAGAAAATTTTCTGGCGCCTATCTGAGCCGCATTTGCAATTTTAAATTTATCGAGATCCATAACGTAAATCTGGAGGTTTCCGGTGCCAAGCTTGCTTGAGAGGTTTGTTGCCTGATCCACTAGAAACTGATCATCCAGAGGTTTGGATATTCTTATGAGCCTTGCAGCGGGTAGGTTGGAAAGAAGTATGAAGAGCCCAAAAACAAATAGAACATTTATTGTTGCAACTCTTACGGCAGGCGAAAGGCTGTAAAATAAGTCAATAAGAAAAATGGCAATTGGCAAACCTATACTTATGACAGCATAGGAAAAAGTATTCCTGAGAACGTACGATACATACCGTACCTCGATTTCCCTGTACTTTCTTTCCACCTGGTACTTGTAGGATGAGATTACAAAAAGGAAAACAATCTGAACCCCTAGAAGTGCGAAATAATCAATTAAGGCCATTCCAACAAGAACCGCAAAAAGTGGAGGCAAAAAGGCTATGAGTGAGGATATCTGGTTTAATGTTGTAATTGTGTTGAAGTAAACTCGCTCTTTCCTCTCACTTTCCTGTTCCATTTATATTCAAACAAAAATACCTGTTAAGCATTCAATGTTTACGCCTTTATTCGTTTATATATCAGACATATCCTTGGCGGACATAACAGGAATATTTGAGGCATTATGCCGATCTTTGTTTAACAGTAAAAGAATCAGGCGTCTTATGCATATGATCAATTAGTCACACAAAATTAAATAACCTAAAGTAACTAGATGAATGCTTTGACAGATAGTGGTGTTATTCTGGGAATCGCGACTAAAAATGGGGCTTATCTAATTAGAAGCAATGATGTCAGAGAAGTCTGGCAGATAAGTAAACCATCCCTTGCTGGAGAAAACGTCAACAAAATCATGAAGGACAGTGATGGGAGAATGTATGCTGCAACCCTCAGTGAAGGAGTATTCACTTCGGACGATGATGGCAGGACCTGGAATCCTTCGTCGCGGGGGTTGAATGTGAGAAAGGTCTGGACCCTTGAAGCGGATCCCCACCATAAGGGAGTGATCTTCGCCGGCACACATTATGGTCACCTTTTCAAATCTACTGACTCAGGTAAAAGCTGGAATGAGGTTGTAGGTCTCCACAATGCTCCTGGAAGGGACAAATGGGGCGTTGACTGGGGATATGGAACCACCGGCCTTACAATACACACTGTCAGGGCGGATCCTAAGAAGGACGGTCGAATGTTCATCATAACATCAGGTACTGGAGCATACAGAACAGATGATGGGGGAGAAACATGGAAATTGCTTAAAAATGGGGTAAATGTCCATTGCCCCATTGGTTCTCAGGAAAATCCCTACACCAGGAAAGAAAGTACCCCTCAGGAAAGGCTTTCAGAACACCTCGAACAGGTTCATTCATGTTTCCACAAACTGGTGCCATCGGCCACTTCTGACATGGTTTATCTTCAGGATCACTGTGGCGTCTTTATTTCAGAAAACAATGGAGATCTCTGGAAGGATGTAAGCCCTGGTGAGAACCTGAGATTTGGGTTCCCGGTTGATATTGTCGAAAATGGAAACCATTCTATTTTTGTCCTTCCAGTCCCGGAAACTCCAGAAATATGCAGCGATCACAATGTGTGCATCAGAGGTCAGCTTTCAGTATACAGGAGCAGTGATGCGGGAAAGACATGGGTGTCTCTAAGGAAGGGGCTTCCAGATAATGTTCATACAAACGTATTGAGGGATTCCTTTTCGCATGATATGCTTGAAACCCCGGGCCTTTATTTTGGGACTACTACAGGTGAACTTTATGCCTCTGCTGATCTGGGAGAAAGCTGGAGAATGATAGCCAGTGGTTTGGGAAGAATCCAGGGCGTAACTGCCATGACTACCTGAGAATTAACTCAGGGCTCACCCTAATTTTTGAGCAGATACAAAGAGTTATTATTATTAAACAAATGAGCCGCCATGCTTCAGCAGCCCGATGCTTTGGAAGACATTTACCTGAAAGTGCTGGCCGGTGAAACACCGGACCGGGACGACATAATTTTCATGTACAATGAAGCTGATCTAAATGCCCTTGGTGAAGTGGCAAGAGATCTGGCAGCCAAGGTATCAGGCAGATATATTTCCTTTGTTTCAAACATGATACTCAACTACACCAACATTTGCAATGTGAGGTGTAATTTCTGTGCATTTTACAGAACAGGCAGTGAGCCTGACTCATACACTCTTTCAGCAGAAGATGTTGTTAAAAGGATACACCATTATTACCACGTACTTGGAATAAAGCAACTTTTGATACAGGGCGGTGTAAACCCGTCACTCCCCATAGATTACTACACTGGCCTTTTCTCAGCAATCAGGGAAAAATATCCTGGCCTGGGAATACACGGCCTCTCAACTTCTGAAATTTCCTTCATATCCAGAAAAGAGCACATTAGCTTGGGAGAAGTGATTTCAATGCTTGCTGAGAGCGGTCTGGAATCCATTCCTGGTGCAGGCGCGGAGATCTTTTCGGCTGATGTGAGGAAGGTTCTCGGGAGACCATTAAATAGCGGAAATGACTGGCTCAAAGTTATGGAAGAAGCCCATAAACTGGGGATCCACAGTTCTGCTACAATGATGTTCGGCCATGTTGAAAAGGCTGAACACAAGGCTGACCACCTTCTTTCACTGGTGGAACTGCAGAATAAGTACAACGGTTTCATGAGCTTCACACCCTGGAATTTTGAACCAGGCAATACAGAACTCCAGAGAAAGGGACTTGTGCAAGATAGGGCAGGTGGGGCCGAAGTTCTGAGAAACATAGCAATTTCAAGGATAGTTCTGAACAATTCCATTCCCGTAATACAAAGCTCCTGGCTTACAAATGGGATGCAAATGGGTCAAATGGCTGTCCTTTTTGGTGCCAATGACTGGGGAGGAACAATATACGACGAGAAAGTTATTCCAGCAACAGGTAAGCAGGTTGGAAACCTGAGAAAGGAACTTATTGTCAACAGCCTTGATCAGATTGGCATGACAGCGGTGGAACGTGACAACCTCTACAGAGTGATAAAATATTACGAATAGCGTCCAGGAGCAGGAAAAGATTGCAGGCATCCTGGGTTATCTGACTGATTCGCCTGGTGTCAGAGGCAAGCTAAAGGATGAACTGGATGATTTTATTGTTGAAGAGATTCCAATAGAGCTTGCACACAATGATCTTGGCAAATACACAATTCTGAAAGTTAAACTCTCCAACTGGGATACAAACAGATTTCTTGTCTATCTAGCAAAGTATCTTAAAATAAGCAAGAAGAGAATTACATACTGTGGCACGAAAGATAAACGTGGAATTACCACCCAGTATTTCTGCGTAAATCATTCTTTTGAGCCTGAATTGATAAACATCAAGGATGTTGAGATTGTGGAACACTTCAGAAGTGATACAATGCTCAAGCTTGGAGATCTGAGAGGAAACAGGTTCACCATAAATCTGAAAACCCAAGTTGATAGCAGAGAAGAGATCCTTGAGACTTACGGCCAGATACTTAAATTGGGAGGATTCCCAAACTTCTTCGGCCTCCAGAGATTCGGCTCCATCCGAACCAACACACATAAAATAGGCAGATTGCTTGTTCATGGTGAATATGAAAAAGCCGCGATGACTTATCTGTACGATCCACAGTTTGACACTGAGGAATACAGATTGAATTTTTCTGAACACAACGACCCCAAGATAGCACTGACAGAATTTCCTGAAAGGCTTTCATTTGAAAGGTCTCTCCTGGGTTATCTCAACGAACATGGCAATCTCGATGATGCTTTTTCTGCACTTCCTAGAAACCTCTCAATGATGTTCGTTCACGCATACCAGTCGTACATATATAACAGGATTCTTTCAGAACGAATCAGGCAGCCGGAAACCTTCAACGGCCCCCAGGTAGGAGATGTTGTGTTGAAGGTGGACCGGTACTTTAATGCTGATAAGAGTGATGAAATAATTATAAACAGATTGAACCAGAAAAAAATAGAAGACATGGTCAGGAATGATACACTACGGATTAGCATCCCCCTGTTTGGATATGATACTGATTTTTCTTCTGGTTTTCAAGGAGAAATTGAGCACAGGATAATGGACGAGGAAAAGGCAACTCCAGAAATGTTCAGGATACAGGGGCATGCAGATCTTTCTTCAAGTGGTGAGAGAAGGATCATATCATGTAAACCACTGGATTTTGAAGTTGCTCCTCAGGGCATTCTGAAATTCAGCCTCGGAAAAGGGATCTATGCTACGTCTCTTGTCAGGGAGTTTATAAAAGACTATACACATTTGTGAGTGTTTATTACTGTGCCCTTCAGGTCAAGGCCATTTTTCTGGCTTAAATATAACAATGAGGAAAGTTGGTCATGGAGATTTCACCAGAGAAATAATAAGAACACCGACTACAATTAAGGCACCACCTATGATTTCAATATTAGTATAACTTCCAATTACAATGCTTCCCAACATGATCAGAACTGTGTCCAGATAGGTAAAATTGTTAACATAATTCTTCAATGCAACGTTTTTCGATTTTACTTTGTTTTCTTTTATACCAATTGCTGCCAGTTCAAGGAATACGGCCAGAGAATATAGGGCACCACTAGCTGCAATCTCTGAAGCAGTCAATATTCCCACTTGAAAATTTGAGAAAATAATAAAAAGAGGAGTGGAAGTAAGGATAGAAATAACCCAGATAGAACCTACCTTCTTTATGGGCCTGTGGTCATGAAGGTCATATGTGAGGACGTAGTAACCTACGCCAGTGAGCACAGGTATGGCTATTGCAAATGGTATTAGGTTAGTGCTGAATTTTACTGAAAGACCTCCTCCTGCCAGATAAACTCCTGCAACAACGATTACTGCCCCAGAGAGAACGGAAAATATTGTTGTTTTCCTTATAACTCTGGAAAAATTTGCAATATCGAGGAAGAAGAAGACTAT
>JBJKQJ010000036.1:0-6538 GCA_046705445.1 Thermoplasmataceae archaeon | reverse complement strand
ATGGAGGGATGGATTTTCAAACCTCTTTTACGTGTTCATAAAGCGTGTAGGCGGAGCCTGATTTTTTCACCTATTTTGCAGTTTTAGTTGTTTTTTGAACAATTTTCGTGGAAAAATATTAGTTCATCTATGCAGTTTACAATTGCCATGGCAATCCTGAAACGCAAGTCATCAAAGGAAGAATCCGAGGAAAAAGGTGGAATGAGGAAGTTCATCGACCTGAACGATTTCAAGTTTCAGGAGGAAATGGAGGAAATCCGCTCAGTCGTCAGAGTCGCGGAGGTCAGGAAACTGGAGGATGTCAGGAAAATAGGGCAGTTCATCTACGAGGGAGATATAATGGTCATAGACTGCTCACCAATCTCTTCAGAAGACTACATCATGAAAAGAGTAACTGAAGAGGTCAAGAGGCTTGTCAAGGACATGAATGGCGACGTGGCCGGAATAAGCAAGAATTTTCTGCTGGTCACTCCATCCGGCATAGCAATTGACCGTAACAGGATTCGCAGCCTCTAGTACGAAGGCAGCTTTATATTTTTAATATCCTCGGCTACAATCATCTCATTCATTTTAAGCTGGAACTGGACAAGGAATATTCCTCCGATCAATACAACAAGGGTGGCCAGGAAAAACTCCATGCCATAACCGAATGTAAATGCAACCAGGCCAGATACCACACCACTGCCTATCTGCCCCACCCCAAGGAATGAATTGTAATATCCGACAGCCTTTCCCCTGTTCTCCGGTTTTGCCAGCTTGGATATTGAGGTTGTCCAGCTTATGCTGATGAAGCTCCAGAAAAGTCCCATCAGTGTGTATGAAAGCACCGCAAGTGGAATGGAGTACTGGAAACCCACCAGCGCAAATGCAAGGAATGTTGTAAAACCAAGCACACCCACCCGGGAGAACAATGCCACCGACAGTGTCTTGCTTACACCCATCACATTGATGGACCTGCCAGTGAGGTTGAACGCAATGGCAGAAGCTACATTGTTCAGAAGGTACATTATGAAGACTTCAGACTCTGTTCCATGGAGTTTGTTCAGGAAGAAAACAGGGAAGGGGATAAAGAAGAGCTGAAAACCAAACATGAGGAAGCTTGTATAGAAGATATACAGCTTGGTCCTTCCCGCCATCTTTTTTCCAACTTTCTTGAAGCCAATGGTGTGGATGACCTGGGACGGGAAGTACTTGAACTTTTCAACGGACCTGAAAAAGTAATAATTTGACAGCTTTGGGCTGTATCTGGAAATTCTTTTCTTGGGTTCGGGCAGGAGCAGCATTGCGCTGATCCCAGCGCCAAGATATATGAAGGCAGACACCAGGTATAGGTCCGGGAGGAAATGCGTATTCTTGCTCCCATAGAGATTCAGGAGCAAAGTTCCAACACCCAGGCCAGCCACGAGGCCGACATATGAAACTATGTTGAAACTGGCCATCACGTTTGGCCATCTTTTTTCAACAGTACTTTCAAGGATCAGCAGCGTTGCAACGGGGGTGCTTGCCATGGCGAGAGCCTGAAAAATTACAAGGGTCAGGGCAAACATCCCAATGCTGTTCACAATAAGTATGAGCAGTAAAGAGAGGAAAGACCCGAAGAAACCAATTAGCAGGAATATCTTCCTTTTTCCCAAGCTGTCTGAAAGGTTGCCCCAGAAGATCAATGCAGGTACCGAAGCTGCTGATGCGATTGATGAAACCGTTCCCACATCAACAACACTCGCATGCAGATATACGACTATGAAAAGAGGTATGAGGGGCGAGGTCAACCCAGTTGATGTATTGGAGAGAAGATAACTGACAAACCACGCATGGTTCGATGAAGTCTGAGGTTTTCCAGTACCTTCAGATCCATTTTTTACAGCGTCTGCCGGCATTATGAATCTTCTACAGAGTGGAGTTAGTTAAGCCATCTATTAATTTATTTTCTTCAGGTTGATTTCTGGGTAAAGTTATTTGAAGAATAGGAATACACCTTCATGGCTGAAAATTTACTGAACCTCGACAGGAAAAAGACAGCACTTGTACTTATTGATCTTCAAAAGGGAATTGTGAGCAGATACACAAAACCGCATGAGGCCATTTCCGTAGTGAATAATGCGGTTAAACTGGTAAACAGGTTCAGGGAGCATGGCATGCCAATCTTCTTTGTGCACGTGGATTTCAAAGGCGGACTCCCGCTCAATGTAAAGACGGACACATCCCTGCACAGGGGAGAAGCTCCTGCAGATTGGGCCCAGTTTGCCCCGGAACTTGGGGTAAAGGACGATGATCTTGTCATAACAAAATATCAGTGGGGGGCCTTCTACGGAACTGAACTCGAACAGCAGCTTAGAAGGAGAGGCATAGACACAATAGTCCTTGGCGGCATTGCCACTACTTATGGAGTGGAAAGCACAGCAAGGTTCGCCTACGAGTATGGATTCAACCAGGTTTTCCCGGAAGATGCAATGTCAGACCTCTCTGAAGAGGCACATCGGGTGTCAGTGGAGTACGTTCTGAAGAGGATGGGTCTCGTCAGAACCACGGAAGAGATTCTTTCAGTTCTGTGAAACTTGTATCTTTAAATCTTTTTTCTATATAACAATCTGATAGCATGGCGGAAATAGTGAATAATATAGACCTAGAGCTTCACGGGGCAAGTTCCAGGAAGGCAAAGGAAAACAATAATTCCCTGCCTGTATCCAAGACAATTACAGGAACATTCAATCTTACAGGAAGTCCAATGTTCTCGGCAACTCTTGTTTCCGAGTCGACTAAAACCACCCTTGGCTGAGATGAGCCTACTGCCCTTGGTGGGAAGGGAGTTCAACCCAGTCCATTAACCTACATTCTGTATGGGGTAATGGCATGTTACGCTTCCACACTGGCTGCAGAATGTGCGGAAGAGGGATTAGGGTTAAAAGACTTGAAAATAAGAGGCACACTGAGTTATGACCTTGGAGCTGTAGTAACAGACGTAAAGTCCCCCATAATAAAAGGCCTGAAACTCGAGGTCCTTTCAAGTTCAGAGCTTAAGGATCAGATAAACAAGGCATGGGCAAAGTGCCCAGCAGTATACGCCATCCAGAACCCCATCCATACAGAGATTCTACATGCTTCTGAGTAACTTAATAAATAAAATTACAATCTTTTTTTAAGTGTTCATAGAGGTTAAGGTCATTCTAGGCTCAGGAAAACCTGAGTTTTCAAATGGTATTCTCACTATCCACACAAAGGAAAAACCGGAAAAAGGGCAGGCCAACAGAGATGTAATTCGCCAGGTTGCAAAATTCTATGGCGTCCCAACCACAGATGTAAGAATTTCCCAGGGTCTGAAATCCAGGCATAAAATCCTCGAGATATCCAATCAGGAATGAGTTTGATTAATCAAGCTTGAGGAATTAAATATCTGTTGATAATAAAATATATTAGAAAAGAACGCCCTGTCAATTTATGAATTACTGGGAAAATATTTCTGTAGCTTCATTCATACTTGGAGGAATCTCACTTATGGTTGGTATCTTCTTATCGTTCTACTTCTACTCGATCGGTTCTCTCTTCGGCAATCAGGTGTTTGAATTTGGAGCGGGCCTTTTGCTTTTTTTCTGGGTCATAGCAATTGGCATAGTATCGTATAAAAAGTAAGCAATCGAAACTTCATAAGGAAATTTGCTTGATCAGTCAAACTTAAGTAGAAAATATTATTTTTATTTGGGGGTAAAAATGGGAAAGAAAGGATCAAAAGCACCACCATCTCCTCCCAATCCAAACTACCCAAGCACGACCGGGCAACCATCTGGAAAGGGACGGGGTAACACACCCAAGAAGAAGTGAGGGAATCTAATTTTAAATAGAGCCGTTAGGTTCCATTCCATTTTTTTGAACAAAACAATTTTCTCTGTTTTCCGATAGAGCCTATTTTGTGCGTCTCAAAGAAAAATGCAGGGGATGGGATTTGAACCCACGTATCCCTACGGAACCAGACCCTCAATCTGGCGCCTTTGACCAATCTCGACAACCCCTGCAGGGATAACGCTATTGAACTGACTAATATTTAATTTTCCTCTTTCCAGTTGGATAGAGGGCAAATACGCATTTTACATTCAATAATTCAGTTAAATTTAAATCATACTCTAATTTCTATTAGACAAGGGGAAAAATGAGGGATACAGACCACCAGGACGCATTTATTGTAGACGCCATCCGTACACCCGTTGGCAGGAGACAGGGTTCACTAAAGGAAATCCACCCTGTTGACCTTCTCGGAATGCTTTTAAAAGGGGAATTGAAAAGGACTTCTGTTAACCCAGCTGCTATCGAGGACCTCATTGTAGGTTGCGTCAGCCAGGCTGGGGATCAGGGGTTTAACATCGCCAGAAACGCATGGCTTTCAGCCGGTCTTCCTGAAACAGTACCTGGAACTACCATAGACAGGCAGTGTGGTTCTAGCCTCCAGGCAGCCACATTTGCAGCTCAGGCAGTCAAATCTGGAATGCAGGACCTTGTTCTCGCTGGTGGAGTAGAATCTATGTCCAGAGTCCCAATGGGGAGCACTATCAACAGTTCTGGGAATCCAATAACACTTGGCCTTGTTATGCGTTATGGACTGGACAGGGAGTGGTTCAGCCAGGCAAAGGGGGCCCAGCTTATTGCTGAAAAGTATGGTTTTGAGAGGGATGAACTCGATGAATTCAGCTATATGAGCCATGTGAAAGCATCTGCATCCAAGGAGAAATTTCAGGCTGAAATAATGCCCATAGAGGCGGATACAACCGGTGATGGAACTGAACTTGTCACAATACTGGATCACGACGAGGGCATCAGAAAGAACCCCGACCTTAACAAAATGAAGGAACTCAGGCCTGCTTTTCAGGGACTTGACCTGATTACCGCCGGCAATTCCAGTCAGATCTCGGATGGTGCAAGCATATCAATGATCGCTTCTCAGGACGCCCTGGACAAATATAATCTCAAACCGAGAGCCCGTGTGGTCTCGGCTGCGGTAGTAGGCGTGGACCCTATTACAATGTTGACCGGCCCAATACCTGCAACTGCAAAAGTTCTTGATAAGGCTGGGATGGATGCTTCTGAAATTGATTTCTTCGAGGTCAATGAAGCCTTTGCGCCAGTTGTCCTTGCATGGCAGCATGAACATAACATCCCTTGGGACAAAGTAAACGTCCATGGTGGGGCAATAGCCATAGGGCATCCACTTGGCGCCACGGGAACCAGAATTATGGCAACCATGCTAAATATCCTGGAACAGCACAGCAAGTGATTTGGGCTGATTGCAATATGCGAGGGCGGAGGAATGGCCAACTCAATGATTGTTGAGAGGTTACAGTAAATTCCCCTAACAATGCTATTTTTTCAGTAGTTCATTTATTCTTATTATTGTTGAATTCTGGACATTTAAGCATATAATTCTACGAATATTGACATTTTATCCATTTTTCTGGTAATCGACAAACAATTAAGTACTACCACCTTCATACGGTGTGTAACATGACAACAAGTGACACGGAACTCAAACACAATGCTGTCGGTTTCTGGAGAATCGTCTTTCAGGGGGTATCCTCTACAGCTCCAGCAGCCATCGTTGCGTCAATCACTGCAGGCTCAGCCTATGCAGGCGGTTCAGTGCCCCTGTCGTTCGTGATAGCCTTTATCGCTGTTCTGTTTACCATCGTAGCCATTCACCAGTACAGCAAGAAAGTGTCTCACGCAGGAGGTTACTACGCTTATGTATCCAGAAGTGCCGGACCATTCCTTGGAATTTTCACGGGAATGCTGCTCATAGGGTACCAGATTACTGATCTGGCCTTTCTGCCCCTCTTCTTTGTAATTCTTGTAGAATACTCCCTGCAGTATCTTGCAGGCGTGGTTCTCCCCACATACGCATGGGTAATCGTAGCCCTGGTCAGTATAGTGGCATGGAGTATCCCGCCCTATCTTGGAATAAAACCCTCATTAAGTTACAGCATCATTTTTGGCCTTGCTGAAGTTCTCGTTCTGGGAGCAGCCGCAGTGGCGATTATAATAGTTTCAGGGCCGCATAACACCTTCTCAGTGTTTACACCTGTTTACTCCCCAACCGGCATAAATGGTGTTTTCCTTGGAGGTATTTTCGCAGTTACCTCATTCCTTGGGTACGGATCTGTAACAACTCTGGGCGAAGAAGCCAAGGATCCAAAGAAAACCATTGGGAGAGCTCTGCTGGCAGATACAGTGATTGCAGGTCTTTTCTTCATAGTGTTTTCTTACGCTTACACCATTGGATGGGGTCCATCTGATATGTCAGGATTCACAAATGCGCTTATCCCAGGCACAATAGAGACAAGGCAAGTCCTTGGGCTGATACCCGCTCTGGCAATAACCTTCTTTGCACTGGAGAGTTTCTTCAACTCGTCCCTTTCCTTCACTAACTCTGCCATCAGGTACCTCTATGGATTCTCAAGGGACAACCACATCCTGCCAAAATCCCTATCTGCAGTACATGACAGCAGTGGATCTCCCAGGAAAGCCCTGATAGCCATAGTTGTGGCATACACAGCAC
>JBJKQJ010000035.1:0-3175 GCA_046705445.1 Thermoplasmataceae archaeon | reverse complement strand
TTTCTAAGAGGGAGATCTCGAATCTTGAGCTGAAAATTCTAGGTTTTGTTGCAGCAAATCCTGAATGCATGAGGGGAGACATAGTCACACATTTTGGGGACCGGGCTAGATCCCCACTGGAAGGACTTGTCCACAGAAAATTCCTGGGGGCCAAGAAATACAGGAATACTGAGTTATACAGTGTGACAAAGGAATTTTACAGATACTTCAATATTGATAGAAAGGAACTAGAAAAGAGAGTAAAATCTGCTGGAGAAGACTCGACCGATGAATAAGATAATGCTTGTTGGTGGCGGCGGTAGAGAAGATGCTGTTGCCAGAAGAATAAAGGACAGCGGATCTGAACTGTATGCGGTGCTGAAAAACAGGAATCCGTCCATCATCAGCATGTCTAAGGATCATCTGATATGTGATGAACTGGAATACAGGAAAATAGTTGAGTATGCAATATCCAGCAACATAGACCTTGCGTTCATAGGGCCCGATCCTGTCCTTGACACACCACTTGCAGGTGAATTGGAACAACGTGGAATCCTTGTAGCTTCTCCATCAAGAAATGCAGCCAGGATAGAAACCTCAAAAGCATATATGAGGGAACTTCTTGGAAGACACAACATAAAGGGAAACATTTTTTCCAGGCTCTTTACCAACAGAGATGACCTGTCTGAGTTCCTTTCTACAAACCATGGAGAGTATGCCATTAAACCTATAGGCTTGACTGGAGGCAAAGGCGTCAAGGTCATGGGTGAACACTTAAGAGGATACAGCGAGAGTTATGAATACGCATCCCAGATCCTTGAAAAGGATGGCCAGGTCCTCCTGGAAGAGAGGCTCAAAGGTGAGGAGTTCTCATTGCAGGTTTTCACAGATGGCAGAAAAATACTACCAACACCACTTGCACAGGATTTTAAAAGGGCTTATGAGAACGACACGGGACCTAATACAGGCGGAATGGGTTCCATAACTGACAGTGACTGGCTGCTGCCATTTGTTTCAGGTTCAAGCCGCGAAAAAGCCGTAAACATCCTGCAATCAATTGTATCTGCAATGGCGACTGATGGTGACGAATTCAAGGGGATCATGTACGGCCAGTTCATGGAGACAGCAGACGGCCCCAGGGTTATAGAAGTCAATGCAAGATTTGCAGATCCTGAAAGCCTTAACATCCTAAGCCTGTTTAAGGGAGATTTTACAGAGTTGCTTTATTCAATAGCACAGGGTTCGCTTAAATCCAACATTTCCTTCGAAAAGAAGGCCACCGTATTGAAATATATTGTTCCGGTGGGCTATGGAACAAAACCTGAACCGGGTATCTTAGAGATAAACAGGAATAAACTGGACAAAGGCTCCAAACTTTATTATGCAGCAGTTTCAGGATCGCTGGAGAGGGTTGAGATGTCCACTTCCAGATCCCTGGCGCTGGTTGGGATTGCCGACACCATAGAGGAAGCGTCTGAGAAGGTAGAAAAGAACCTTTCAAACATCAAGGGCAATTATTATGTCAGGCACGACATTGGTTCTAGAGAAATGATGCAGAAGAAGCGCACTGGCTCCTCTAAAAGTTGATTTTTCCCTGTACCCTTGGCGATCTGTTCGGCATTGCTAGAACCAGACTGTTTTTCATTTTGACCACTGGCTTCTCAAGTGAAACTTTGCCATTCTGGAAAAAGCCCCTCTGATAGCGCATCTGATCTGCAACAAATATCTCAAAGTCTGTTTCTGAAGGAGACCTTACGGCCGGGTGCATCTCAAGATTAGCTTCAAATTCATTGAGGTATTCAAAACTGCCTTCTGACATGAACATTCCTCTTTCAAGTTCATCCGCATCGACATTCTTTATTGCAAGTCCTACCCTGGTTCCGCTTTCAACCGATTCCTGATCCTGATCCTGCACCTGGATTGACCTGATCTGGGCTTCCTTGTCAATGTAGGAACAGAGAAGCTTCTGGTGTTTTTCAACTTTCCCGCCAATTACGAACCCAAGAGCTACAGTGCCGACACTCTTAACCTTGAAGAAATGGTCTATGAGGACCGTTGGCTTGCTGAATCTTGGAGTATGTTTTTCTTTGGAGAGCAAGTCCATGAACTCTATTGGATTCCCAGAGTAGAAGCCAAAATTCTTCAATGAAGTCTTGGAAATGACAGCCTTAAGAGGGTCTATCTTGCTTTCGTCATCAACCAGGAAGTACCCTTTCTTCATCCCCATTAAATCCAGTGCAATTATGGCCTCTCCCAGTTCTTTTGTAATGTTGTTTCCATTGAGAAGTGCCACATCTGCAGGATAAATGCAATCCGTGAGTGATGATATTTTATCAGGGAACCGTGATGGGGAAAGGAAAGTATACACATTCTCTCCATCTTTCCTGTTATAGAGTGAAATATCACTTTCTGTGCCCAACTTTGATACTACTTTCAGAAAATCATTCAGATTATATGCAAATACACTAAGGCTGTTCAATTATTTCACCGGCTTCCTTTAGGATGTGATCTCTCAGTATTGAAATAAACATAGGAGAATCGTTTGGCAGATCTGATCTTATGTAAATCATTCCAGAGCTCCTGACCTTCTCCCCAAATTCGTAGTCCAGGTCATAAAGAATCTCCAGGTGTTCATAGATGAAACCTATGGGAACAGCAAGAACTTCAGTAAATCCCCTGTCTTTTATGTTCTCGAGGACTTCATAAATTGAGGGTTCAAGCCAGGATTTTCCGTATTTCCCTCTGCTCTGGTAGGCATAATAATTATTCTTTATGCCCATTTTTTGGGCTATGAGTTCGGCAGTCTGCCTGAATGCAGAATCATATTCGTTTTCAGGGCCACGAAAGAGGGGCAGGCTATGGGCGTCGAAAAGCACCGCTGTTTCATCGTCTATGACGTAATTTTTCATTATTGCAGCCCACATTGAAGAAAGTTCCTCAGGTGTAAATCCATTTACAAATTTTACATCAGCAGTGAAATTCATCGATTCCATAGCTGCAAGTGTAGGATCCAGATAGGAATTTCTCACGTTTGTTGATTCGAATGGGAACAGAGGAACTGCAATTATCTTGTCTGAACCAGAATTCTTGACTTCAGTAAGTGCATCAAATAATGAAGGGTTCCAGTGTTTGTTCCCCAGGGTTACACTGAACTGGCCACGTGTTGAGAGTTCTTTCTGGAGTCTTTCAAGTATAC
>JBJKQJ010000034.1:0-3571 GCA_046705445.1 Thermoplasmataceae archaeon | reverse complement strand
AACAGGTAAAGAACACCTTCATTGACAAGGACTCCGGACAGTCCAACGATCCCAAATTTAAAAACGCGCACGCCGGAAAGCTTGAACAATAGTGCAAGATACCTGATTTCCTCCATAATACCAAGTTTGCTCCTCCCGTATGACCTCACGCCGAATGAGTATGGAACCTCGGCTATCTTCCTTCCACCATTCCTTGCCAGGATCTCGAGCAAAATCTTGTATCCCGCGGATCTGACACCTTCCAGTGTGATACTGTCCTTCCTGAAAATGAAGTACCCTGAGAGCGGGTCTGTTAATGCCCTAGTGTCACGGAGCATTACATGGGCCAAGGCAGTGGCACCCTTGGAAATCACCTTTCTGGCCATGCTGAAGGATTGGGTACCATTCCGCTCTGAATATCTGGAGGCTACAACGACGTCGTAACCTTCAGTGATCTTATCATGGAGCTCCTTCAGCTTCTCAGGCGGATGCTGCAGATCGCCGTCCATAACGGCGATGAGTTTACCGCTTGCAACCCTGTATCCATCCATTACTGCGGAACCAAGGCCCATCTTCCTATTCCTGGCCACTAATTTGATGTTGTCGTATTTCTCAGACAGCGACCTGATGAGTTCAACGGTGCCATCGGTGCTTCCATCGTCTATTATTATGATTTCAAGATTGAGTCCAAGCCTCTCAATTCGCTCTACAAGAGGAACAATATTCCCTGCTTCATTCAGGGTCGGAATCTCGAGGCTGAGGTCCACCATTTCTATTTCACCCCTTCTCCAAGTGTTATTACATTAGAAAAGGTCATGATAGCATTCATGTCGACCTCGTAGACAGTAATTAAATTTGAGTCGTAAACGTTTATGTATATTGAAGGCACAGAGAGATTCGCACGCGGGATTATGACATAAGAGACGTTGTACTGCAATATCAAATCTTCTGTAAGAGATAGGTTGATGGCGGGATGATTGGTAAGAATGTATGCAGCCTGGCTTTCATTCCATTCAACCGGCTGTGTCAGGTAGTTTGGCGGCTCGTAAAGTAAAGTTGGGAGGCCAGCGTAGCCCATGATGTAAAACCCAAGCTGCCCATCGGATGCCACAACTGAGCCATTCGGAATATTGGCGTTGACCCACTCAAGTGCACTGAACTGTTTGGATATCGACGCGTTGTCTGAAAATGAGTTGTAATAAGTATGGCTCGACCTGTTTGCCTCAATTCCATGCACAGCGATGACGGTCAACAGGACTATTTTCATAACTGACAGGATGAATCCGACACTCTTTCTGTACGTTTCCCTGCCCATTTTAGCGGAAACTTTTATGCCTTTTAACTCCTCGAAGCCTATTACAATGAGACGTGAGAGCAAGATAGAAGCTGGGATGAACAGATAATACGAGAGTCTGGAAAACAGCACTGAATCGTTTGACTTCCATACCATCATCAGAAGCGGCAATGCTAAAAACAAGGATAATAGGCCGGTTCCATAGTTAGTATGCCTCTCTCCAGAAGACATGAAAGAAGCGAGGATGGACATTGACAAGAGCACAAGGAATGTCACGACATATGGTATCAGTGGAAAAATGTGGAACCAGACAGGTTGAAGAGACGAAAGATCTGCATATATTGTGCTATGGGGCTGGAATATCAATGAAGGGCCTCCAAAAACTGCATCCTTCACCCACCACAGGCGGGGAAAGTACCAGTAGACAAAAGCGGGGGCAGACAACGCAAGGGAAGATAGTATCTTTATCCCTGCACTTCGTAACTGCATCGCGTTGCGTGAAAAGAATCCGCTTAGCAGCAGTATTATGGAAAGCAATAAAAGAGACGAGGAAACAACAAACGAGCTCAGATCATGCGTAAGGTACAGTATCCCCATCAGAACACCGAGAAAAATTATCTCCCGTTTGCCGCCATCCAATGCCACAAGCTTGACAGTGAAATAAAGAATTGAGGCAATAAGTAATGTTGCAAATATTTGAGGGTAGCCTCCCCAGGTGATGGCGTAGAGATTCGGGAGATAAGCGGAGAAGGTAATCGTGGCAATCGTTGCAGTAGTTCGGTTGAAAATCAATTCGGTCAACTTCCAAACAGGAACAACGATCAGGGCATTGGCTACGACACCAACTAGTGCAGCTACCTCAAACGGACGGCATCCCCCTGCACCGAATACCTTAAAAAGCAATGCGAAAAGGTATGGGATGGCAGGTGGATATACCCAACCACTTCCAGGAAAGTGCAGGTTGTTCGTCGTGGGGATCAGAAAACGGTTGTCCATGATCTCCCTTGCAAAGGCTACGTATGACGCTGTATCTCCACCACCGTAGTTGGCTGGGGCAGTTGAGATAACCAACACGCCCAGAACCACCGATACGAAGAAACTTAAGGAAACAACAATGAATGGATAGAACCTATACGCACTGCTCTTTTCCGGAACACTTCCGGCCTGAATGGAACGCTTGCCAGAATCTCTAAGGGTCATTTGCCACCAGTTTCAATATGACCTGCTGGAACTCATCAGAAGACATGTTCCATGTCCTGCCGGAAACGCTTTCTCTTGCGTTGACGCACATTTCATCGTACCGGTCTTCTGAAATGGAAGCTGCTTGTTCTATAACCTCTGTGAGCGATACTATGCTATTTTCAGATACGAATCCGTTATAATCTTCCGCAAGACCATCTGAAACAGAGTGGTTGAGGGGCGCCCGTATTGTTATTGCAGGAGTATAGTTGGCAAACCCCTCGAGTATTACAAGACCCGTCCCTTCTCTCAGGCTTGGAAGAATGACATAACCCGCCTCCCGGTAGTGGGATAGCAACTCGCCATGTGTGAGATTGCCCTTTAAGGTAATCCTGCTGTCCTCCCTTGAAATTTCATGTATGTATTTCAGGTAGTGTGTGTCAGAGCCGTCCCCCACGATTGTAAGCTCCACATCCGGATCATTGACTCTCCGGAATGCCTTGATGAGAATATCGACCTGTTTGTGCCTGGCTATTCTGCCTATATACAGAAATTTCTTCTGGCTCTTCTGTGGCTTGACACTCAAAAGCATTGACTCATCAACGCCGTTTCTTACTACCTTAATCTTTTCAGATGGAACATTGAGGTTTGTATTGAGAAGGTCCTTTATTCCAGCATTGACTGCTATATTGTGGTCCGATCCTTTGGCCATCATGCGCTCAAGGTATTCTTCACCGAATTTCTTGAATTTATTATGTGCCAGGTAGTCAGAACCCGTAAATATCTCGCACCAGTCCACGATACGATTTTTGGGGACATTGTTTTTGGACATTATGAAATGCAGAAGGTTCCATTCCCCGAATATGACGGCATCGTAGTCTGAATTGTTCTTCAGTGAGGAGCTGAGCTGAGAGGCATATTTGAGGCTGTACCCCATGCTTCTACCATCGTGTTTGAAATATTTCTTCGATGAATATTTTCCCAGCCTGTGCACGTCAACCCTGTTGGACTCCTCGACGTAATTTTCGGATCCCTCAAAATTCATGGCGTATATGTCGATGTACCAGCTCTGCGGCAAACGTTAGGCAAGCTGATTAACCCTTAACTCTGTACCTCCGA
>JBJKQJ010000033.1:0-6946 GCA_046705445.1 Thermoplasmataceae archaeon | reverse complement strand
GGGCTGCAGCCTGTGACACATTTGAAGGTGTTGCCGCTACGTAGTTTCCTGCAGCGTTCTGAAGTTCAGATATTCCGAAACCTGCTGAGTGAACCTGCTGTGAATAAGTGGCTGCAACATATCCAATACTGTATGGTGTCGTGTTCATTGTTGCTATGATACCGCTGTTCTGTGCTCCTGTTGCAGAGTGCTGGACGTTTGATGGCCAGGACGGGTTTGTTGATGCCCCAACGGTGTTAGCCCATGTCTTGTTTCCCTTGCTCAGGAAGGAAGTGAACATGAATGAGTCTCCACTTCCGTCAGACCTGTGGACCGGCACTATGAAGTGGTTTGGCAGGGTAACACCAGGGTTAGCGGCTGCAATAAGAGAGTTGTCCCAGTTGGTTATAGATCCATCGAAGATTCCTGCTATTATTGTTGCGTTAAGTTTCAGAGCTGGTCCAGTGTAGTTGGGTATGTTGTATACAATGTACTGATAGGAAATCAGAATTGGGATGTTCATTGCATATGGGTGGCTTTTTGCATTGGAGGGCGACATATAAGCATCGGATGCACCGATTAAGTCTGTTCCTGCAAGAGCACTGGAAATACCAGTTCCACTGCCTGTTGAAGCTGTCGTTATGGTCGCATTTGTATAGTTCTTTGCCCAGAGATTAAAAACGGGGTACAGAAGACTGGAACCTGTTTCAGTCAACGTAACCTTCTGGGTCGAACCGCTCGCGTTGTGGAGCTCGAATGCTGCCACTCCGGAGCCTACAATTATGATTGCAACAATTACTGCAATTGCTACATTCCTTGTATTCATTGATTCTCAAGTATTGGATTTGCAGTGCTTATATATACAAAATCCAATAATTATCTATATGTATATAGTTCCCAATAGAGCCATATATAAGACAACATAAACTATAATCGAATGTTTAAATAGGAGGGCCTCCGGCTGTCATCGGGGAGGGATTTTAATCTGGTGCCTTGAGAAAAGATCCTTGTTCCTGAGGTAACTGAGAACCATCAAAATTGTGGAAACGACCGCAGTTACTGATATGGCCAGGAAGCTGATAGTGAAACCTGCCGTTATGCTTAGATACCCAAAAATAACAGGCACTATTATGAAAAGAGAGTTGTTGTAGGCCATAAAATAAGAGTTTGCCACATTTCTCTCCTCCGGAGTAGTTCCCCGGGCTATGAGCATGGAGGACATGGGGAATATTGTGCCATGTGGTATTCCAAGAAGGGCCATTATGACCACAAAATAGAGGAAGGAGTTCATGAATGGAATCAGGGACATCCCGATAATCGTAATAATTGCCGAAATGAACATTGGCAGGAACAGTGAAGTGAATGGCCTGATTGCCATGGTCAGGCGTGAAATGAACGATGTGAGGAAGAAATATATGAATATGGAATAGGCACTGCTGCTGGTCACCGAGAATTTCTCCACCGCGAAGATAACAAGGAAGGACGTTATTGCGGCAAATGGCACATTATAGACTGTGATGGAAAGAATAGATGTATGCAGGCCTCTGTTTCCCAGTGCTTTTCTGCCGCTGACTTCACGTTTTACATCCGGGAATTTTATGAGTGGTGAGACAGCAAAGCCGATGATGGAAATGGCCATGAAGGGTAGGAATATCTGCCTGTAGGATAGAAATGTGAGGAGCCATGTTTCAATTGATGGGCCCATAACAAGGCTGAGGCTGAGGCTCAGTGAATAAATGGCAAGAAGCCTCATCTGCACCATATGGTCCCGATGCAGTGTGGCCGATGTGATTATGTTTGGGAAGATCAGTCCTATTGCGAGTCCTGAAAGGATTGAAATCGGCCAGAGGCTAATGGGGCTGGATGTGTAAAAGAGAAAGAGCGTTACTGGAAGAATTCCTGTGGAAGCAATAAACGCCTTTCTCCTTGTTCTGCTTTTGAGATGCGGGTTTATAAATGACGTTACTGTGAACGTTGAAATGTTCAGTGCGGAAGAAAGAACTCCAACAAGGACATTGCTGAATGAAAAGGTGTATTTTGCCAGGAAAGGCAATGAGGTGGAAACCATGTTGTTTACGGACCTGGCAGAGACCGTGGCAAGAATTATGATTATTGCAGTTGAAACCAGGGCAAGCCTGCGGTTATCCTCTTCGCTCCTGAGGTTGCTGCCTCCTCCGGTTTGTTGTTTGCTGAGATCAGATGGCCTGCCTGTTTGAGATTTCAATTTCTGAGTCTTTAACTCCTCAATATTGAAATAAATTGTTTTTAGGCTGGAATGACAAAATGGCGTTTTTCACTGGCCTGCATTATGGTGGGCTATGTGTGTCTCATATATTTCCAGGAGCCTGTCGCAGTGCTTCACCATGCTGAAATTCTCAGTTGCAAAATTTCGCGCAGCTGAATTAAGTGCTATGAGTTTGGTGTGGTCGCTGTTGAGTTCCAGAATTTTCTTGCTGACGTCAACGGGAGTGCCGAAGTCGACTTCGATCATGCCGGAGTCCTTGGTTCCATTGTAATGGGTCAATGGAAAATCCATTGGAATGATTGCAGGGATGCCAGTGGAAAGTGCTTCCAGAACAGAGAGGCCAAATGTATCTGTGTCAGAAGGGTAAATAAACAGGTTTGCCTTGTTGAGAAGATCAATCTTTGTTTTCTCGTCCACATATCCAGTGAATGATATCCTGTCCATGAGGCCTCTCCTTTCGGCTTCCTTCAGAAGTGGTTCATAATCGGGCCCTGTGCCTGAAATGATAAACCTGACATGTGTACTGCTACCCATGGCTTCGGCAACATCCAGTATCCTGAAGACGCCCTTGTCCCGTGTTATTCTCCCCAGGTACTGAACAATAAAAGGATCCATTGACTTTTCTCCGGAACTGAATTTCCAAGTGTCCACGAAAAGAGGCAATTCTTCAGCATTCCCGATGCCGTTCGATTTCAGGTACTGGGTGGTCTTCAGGCTTGGTGCGAGCACCGCGCTGCACTTCCTGAAAAGATAGGAATTGTAGCGCCATGAGAGATCAAAGAGAAAATCCTTGCAAGGCATCTTCAGCGATTCCTTCATTTTGACAAAGTCCGTGTGGAATGTGGCCACCACCGGCACGTTCATGGATTTTGATAGCCTGTACCCTATGGAGCCCATGAATGGATCATGAATGTGTATTATGTCGAAATTTATCTTCCTTGCAATCCTGTAGAGATACATTGGAAAAGGATTGATGGGCATGCTGTACTGAGGGTACATGGGAAACGGTACGGTCAGAGGGATGTGGACGTTCTTCTCTTCCCTGTCCCCGTTAAATGAAAAAACATGTACTTCGTGCCCTCTTCTCTCAAGTTCAAGCTTGATGTCCCTCAGGTAATGTGACACTCCGTCTGGAGTTGGGTAATAAGTTGTAGTGAAGAGACCGATTTTCATTTTCTCGGGCAGTCCTTTAACAGTATAGAGTACTTAAATGCATATATGGCGGAAATTATTGCCTTATTTTACTTCAGCCCGCATCGCGCACATAGAGTTTTCAAAAGCTCATTTGTAGAAATCGTACTTTAAGGTGGCCTCTCTCCAGTTTTCAGGGGCAATTTTAAACTGGGTGCAAATATCTGGCACTTCTACACCATTCCTGAGCAACTTCCTTATCTGTTTCACCTGTTTTTTGTCCAGTTCTATCAAACCGACACCTCCCTTTCCTGAGAAACATATAACATAAGATGAATTTAATTTTTTACAGCTTAAGGGTTTAGGACTAAAATTTTCACTGAAAAACCAGAAATTCATAAATATAACAGGGGCTTGTTGCACATAGTGTATCTACAATGACTATCAGGGAAAAGGAATTCAATATTAAGACACACGACGGGACTGACATGAAGGTTTTCACTGCAGGGCCTGATGACCAGGAGAAGCATCCTGCAGTACTGGTTGTGATGGAAATATGGGGCCTGACTGATTTCATAAGGGACGTCTGCAGGAGGCTTGCAGAGAAAGGTTATGAAACACTTGCTCCCCACCTTTATTCCAGGAAGGAACAGGTTGAGGTATTCACAGAGGAGAATATAATGGATGCCATTAGACCCTTCTGGAGCCTGCCGGCTGAAAAAAGGGGGGACCAGGCAGCAGTTCAGGAAATACTTTCAAAGGCCTCTGAGAACTCAAAAACGATTGTCAATGAAATCATGTTCAACCGCCAGAGCACTGAAAAGAATATGGTGAAGGATCTGGAGGCTGCCTATAATTACCTCTTTAAGGGGAAGGATGAGAAGGGCAGGGGAGTCGTTGGGTTCTGCCTTGGAGGAGGGCTGGCATTCCAGCTTTCAACCCAGTTACCGTTCTCAGCATCGGTCATATTCTACGGCGCCAGCCCCAGGAAAATAGACGATCTTGCGGGAATAAAAGGTTCCGTCCTTGGGCTCTATGCGGGAGAGGATGGTTCCATAAACAATGGGTTGCCTGAGCTACTGGAGAATGTTGTGAAACATAAGACTGACTTCGAGATGAAAATTTATCCCGGAACCTATCACGCCTTCTTCAACCACACCTCAATGAGCTACAACAGGGAAGCCAGCGATGAGGCCTGGGAGAGAATGCTCCAGTTCTATGCGGCCCATATGGGTGTTTAAAATGGCGGAAAAGAAGGAAAAAGAAGGACTTGTTGATGGCTGTTTCCTCACCTGGGTCCAGGTGACAGAACATTTCAGCAATGAGGGCATGATTACCGAAAAAACCAGGAATTTCAGGAGAAAATCCTGAAAAAATAATTCTATAGTCTTGCCATTGGATAAATTCCAAGAAGCTTGTAGCTCATGCTGCTCTCCTTTATTTCACTGAAAACTTCGGCGTATTCTTCCACGTATTCCGAATCCAGGAAGAATATGTATTTCCAGGGGGAGAACTTCACAGGCCTGGATTCAATCCTTGTAAGATTGATGCCGTTCCTGCTGTATATGTCCAGAATGCCCTTAAGTGAGCCCGGGCTGTCCTCCAGGGACACCACTATTGAAGCTTTCATCTTTTTTCCTGATTGATCCTGGCCTTTCATTTCCCTTGATATGGAGATGAAGCGTGTATGGTTGTCCTGAAAGTCTCCTATGTCCCTCTCCAGAATTTCCTTTCCATAAAGTTCTGCAGTCATTTCACTCCCTATCGCCCCGAATTGGCTGTACTGGGGAAGGGAAAGAGCTGCGACTGCTGAAGCTGTATCCTGGTAAGGAACTGCCTCAAATCCCATCCTGTCAATGTAAAGGGAACACTGGCCCAGTGCCTGCGGGTGTGATATGACTCTGTGTATAGATCCCAATTTTGTGCCTTTGTTGACAATTAGGCAATGTGTTATCCTGGTGTACAGCTCTCCGGTGATGAACAGATTATCTCTGTAAAGCTGATCATTTGTAGCTCCTACCGTCCCTTCAACAGAATTTTCAATGGGCGCTACACCGTAATCAATTGTTCCTTCGGATACGGCGTGAAAAAGGCTCTGGATTGAAGGAAACCCCCTGAAGGATCCCCGGTGCATCAGGGTCGCAGCATAATGAGTGTTGGATCCCTCCTTCCCGAAATATCCGATCCTTAACTTCGAGGCTTTCAATGACAGGTCATTGCATCACACACTTATAGTATTGCCCTGCCAGAACTATCTTCGGATCATGGAACTGGGAAATATTGCTATGGGCGAAATGTGATCTGCACATGTCATCTAGATAAATTTTTATATATAAGCTACGAACTAGCCTAAGGCAATGGAATCAAGTCGACTGATGTATGGAAGTGTTGGCGCTGGTATCGTAGCAGGAATATTAGTGCTGGTACTGTTCGGCTGGGTCCCCTATTACGGGTGGATCCTTGCAGGAGTTGTAGCCGGGCTGGCTTCCAGAGGATCAGGAAGAGGACTATTGTCGGGTCTACTTGCAGGAATCATAGTTTCGGCAGTTGTAATCGCATTAACACTGTTTGTGCCTATTTCTGCACTGAACACAATTTTCTCTGATTTCGGCAACCAGAATCTGAACAACACAGTTTTCAGTACTGTTTACACGGCCATCAGCATGGGAACAGTTGAGCTGGTAAAGAAGATAGCAGTTGATCTCATAGTGCTTCCAGCAATTGGGGGCTTTATTGGAGGCTCTATACTTTCAAACGGCTACACTGTCGTCGAAGTTGAGCACGAAAGTGAACATGTCGAATCAAGAAAGACCGCGAGAATAGTAGATGATGATAATGAAGAGGTATCTTCATAGATACCCTGATTTTTCACCAAATATTTCTTCTGCAAGCCTCTGGGAATCCTGGTGTGGTCTCTGGAAAAGTATAGAGAGCCCAACAGCATCCCTGTAAAATTTCTCAACTCCGAAGTCTTCGATATAGCCGTAGCCACCGTGGAATTGCAGAGAATATTTTGTGGCCCGCTTTGCCAGGTCAACAGAAAGTACTTTTACCGATAGTTTTGACTTGTCTGAGCCACCTTCAATATTACCAAGATAACTGTTCAGCACGTCGTATTCGCTGATGAGCTTTGAAAGAGTTGAAGATACTGGACCGTAATCTTTGAGAGGCCTCTCAAATGTCTTCCTTACCTTGACGTATTCAACGGCTTTGTCTAAAGCCCCTTTGGCAATTCCCAGTGCAAGGGCTGCAATTTCAAGATCGGCACCGTCCAGTATCTTTTCCAGAGCTTTCCTTCCTTCTGAAGCCAGGGGAACGAAGTCACTTGAATCTATGTCCATGGAGCCGAATTTCAATCCCCTGAACGAAAGATACTGATCAGTTACCGCTGGAGAAATTCCATTCTTTATGAGATACAGAGTATCATCTGCACCTGAAAGGGCAACAAGCATTTGGCCATGGGATAGAACTGCATTCTTGACCGAGCCTTTCAGTGAGCTTCCTATTTTCTCAAGGTCTATTTTTTCGACATTTCCAGGTAGCACTGGAGCCAGCGATATTGAGACCTTCACTTCACCTGATGCAATGCGG
>JBJKQJ010000032.1:0-4123 GCA_046705445.1 Thermoplasmataceae archaeon | reverse complement strand
ACCTTACACCATATTTCCTCCTCAGGTCACCGTCAAGTGATACTTTTATTTTTGAAATCATGAATTTCACCTACACTATTGTTGAAGCTATTGCAGCTATTCTTGGCCATCTCTCTGCCGCTTCCCTTGCTACAGGACCCTTTATTTCTGACCCTCGAACTTCTCCTTCAGGCGTAACAAGAACAGCCGCATTATCATCAAACTGGACCATTGTGCCGTCTGCTCTCCTGAAAGGTCTTCTCTGTCTCACAACAACTGCATAAACAACTTTAGCTCTCATTTCAGGAGTTCCCTTCTTTACACTGGCGATAAACATATCCCCAACTCCAGCAGCAGGAATTCTTGAAGCCACCCCATGGTAAGCCTTTACATCTATGAGGCTGATCATTTTTGCACCACTGTTGTCTGCACATGGCATCACTGCTCCCAAGGGGAGACCTCTGTGCTGTCTTCCAGCTATTCCCTTCATTGCGACACCTTCTCTATTACAACGAATGAAATGGTTTTTGCAAGATTCCTGCACTCGGCAATCTTTACCGTGTCACCTGGCTGCAAATGAATGCATTCAGGGACGTGGGCATGATATTTTGAGAATCTTGTTTCCTTTCTTTCATATTTTCTGAGGGGTTTCATGTATTCTCTTACGATTGTAGCGCTTTTGATCATTGATGTGGACTCAACTTTTCCAGTAATGAGCTGCCCTCTTACTTTCAGTTCCCCGTGGAATGGGCATTTCTTATCCTGGCATTCTTCCGTGGGGGGAGTTACTTCAAATCCAATATTCTTAGTTATAGTCATCACCTTTGTTTTCGTGTTTGATAATCTTTCTCAAGTTCTTCAGCCGCTCTTCAGGCCTCATCAAGATTGAATTGCCCTTAACTTCAAGGCTGAACCCTTCTGATTTGATTGTGAATCTACCGGTTGTCTTAGGTACCATCTTAATTTTTCCATTGGTGTCAATTCTGAAAGTTCTGGCTGTTTCTTCAACTATGCTTCCTTCCATATTCACGAATAAAGGGTTTGAATGGGCTGTTATGGTGATACTTGATCCTGTGAATTCCTTCATGTAGTTTCTTGCATCCATCTTAAACCAGCTCCACTTTGAATCCCATATCCTCCAGGTACCTCTTCACATTGTCTCTGTGGTCTCCCTGGAGCTCTATCGTCTTGCCATCCTTTACTGTTCCGCCAGAAGCGACTTTTTTCTTAAGCTCCTTGGCAATTTCATGGATGTTCTCAGACTTGGGATCAATTCCTTCTATTATCGTCACGTTCTTTCCGTACCTTCTTTTATCTACACTGACTTTCACTGCCTGGTTGTCCCGGGTAAATCCTTCCCAAGGTTGCAACTCTTTCGGCAAACCGGTGAAATTCTTATCCTTCATTACTTGTTATCCTCCGAGCCAAGGACAGTGTTAATCCTGGCTATCTGTCTTCTAATGGATCTTATTTTTCCGGGGCTGGTAGGTGCTCCACCCATTGCCACAGAAGCCCTCTCATTGAGAAGAGAATCCTTAAGGGATTTCAGTCTGTCCTCAATTTCTTCCTTATTCATTTGTCTCAGTTGTTTCGCTTTTAGCTCCATTTTCCTGCACCTCTGACACAGCTTCTACCTGTGGTCTTATATCAGCCTTTATTTCATCCGGAAGTTTGTAGTCGTTTCTGAGCATTTTGACGCTCACTCCGATTACACCCAGCTTCATCTTCGCGATGGAAAATCCGTTTTCCATTCCTGCTCTGGCTGGTTCACCAGAGTATTTGATTGAACCGAAGGTAAACTTCTGGGATCTTCCCCTCTCTCCAGATATCTTGCCTGAAATTTTTATCATGACGCCTCTTGTGCCACTCTCTGTGACTCTCCTGAGGGAAGTGTTTCCTGCCTTTCTGTAAGACCAACCCTTCTCAAGTGAGAGTGCGATCTTCTTTGAGACAACCTGAGGGTTGAGATCAGGCTCATTTATTTCCTTGACCTCAATCTGTGGAGATTCCACTTTATACTTCTTCTCAAGAGTTTCTGTGATTTCCTGAACCTTGCTGCCATGTCTTCCTATAACAAGACCTGGTTTATTTGCAAAGAGTGTTATGTTGGTTCCGAACGGCGTCCTCTTCATCTCCAGTCCTCCGAAACCAGCACTTTCCGTTGCGCTCCTGAGATATTCTGTTACCAGAAGCTTATTCACTGAGTTTGAAACGAATTTTCTCTCCTTCATTCTGTAACCTCCTCCACTACAATATCCACGTTGATTAGATCGCGGAAGAATGCACCGGCTCTGCCGTATGCTTTTGGAGTGTATTTCTTGATGACCCTCCCCTTTGCAGCTGAAATGTGTTTTATGACCAAGGCATCTGTGTCAAGGCTCTTGAATTCAGCATTTGCCTCAACATTCTCCAGCAGGCCAAGGAAGGCCTTTGCAGCTCTTACTGGATATCTTCCCGGACCCATGCCTTTCCTGTGGGAGACGGAATCAAGATATCTGAAGTAGGGAACTGGCTCTTTCTTGGCAATTACTTTTTCGAGAGTGTTCTTTGCCCTTTCGAGAGGCATGCCTCTGAGGTAATGTGCAATGTTCACTGCATCTTTCAGCGAAATGTCAACTTCCTTTGCCCTTGCAATGGCGGACCTTTCAGGTATTTGTGCTATTGAATATCCTTTCATTTTCATCACTTCAGCGGCATGAACTTGGAAGACCTTGTAGCTCCAACACCTGGTCCGGAGTGCTTGACTTCCTTTCTCGTTGGTGCAAATTCTCCTAGATAGTGCCCAATCATTTCTGGCCTAATCTCAAATTTGATGTATGAATTCCCATTGTAGACTTCTACAACTTTTCCAACAAACTTTGGCAATATTATCAAGTCCCTAACGTGGGTTTTCATCTGTTTTATGTCCGGGGATGAGAGTTTCTTGTAAAGTGCATCCTGGTCATGGTTGTTTTCCCTTTTCAGGGAACGCCTTGCCCTGGAAGGAAGTACTTCTAAAAGGTCTTCCATAGGAAGTGCCTGAAGTTCTTCCAGTGAGAAACCTTTGAATTTGAATTCCTTGGATCTTCCCACCATCACCTTCTGTGACTTTCGCGCCCTTCTTTTGATTGATTTTACAGATGCCTGTCTACTTTGTGCCATTCTTACTTCCTCCTCCTCTTAGGCGAAAGCCTTCCTACTTTCCTTCCAGGTGGGGTTCCTCTTCCAACAGTGCTTGCCCTTCCGACATGCTGATGGTTACCTCCTCCATGTGGATGGTTAACTGCATTCATTGCCACTCCTCTGACAGAGAAAGGCCTTTTCGCCCTGCTCTGGTGATAGTGGACATTTCTCCCTGCCTTCAGTATTGGAATATCTTTGCTTCCTGAACCTGCTACCAGCCCAACAGTAGCCCGGCAGAGCGGATGGAACTGTTTGATTTTTCCAGACGCAAGTTTGATGGCAACAGATTCTCCATGGCTAATGATCTGTGCACTGGAACCTCCGGTTCTGCAGAATTTTCCTCCGTCTCCCGGTATGCTCTCTATGTTGTGCACATAAGCACCGTCAGGTATGGAACCCAGTGAAACTGTGCTGCCAAGTGATGAGCCTACATTTGTTGTGCCTGAAACCAGTTTCTGGCCAACATATGCCCCGTTGAATGCTATCTGGAGGTATTTCTCCCCTTTACTGTTTGATAGAACTAATACTGGTGAATTCCTCCCTGGGGCATGAATCAAGTCCTTGACTTCATACTGTCCTTCGGGGATGAGCTTCATTTCACCCGCATGTCTATGGCTAGGGCTTGTGTATACAAGTCCTCCTTTTCCTCTTCTCTGTGGAATAATTAATTTACCCATAATTCACCTCAGAATATTCCGATTCTCCCTGCAATGTCATCCGCAGAAAATTCAGGTGCGAGTTTTACAACTGCTTTCTTCCCGAATTTTGTTACAAGCATATTAACAGACTCGACCTTAACGGAGAATCTCTCTTCCACTTCCTTCTTGATATCTTCCTTTCTGCTCTTCTTGTGAACAATAAAAGTGAGTTTGTTTTCCTTTTCTACCTGAAGCATAGTCTTTTCAGTCGCCACTGGCTTAATTATGTATTCAACCATTACTGACCACTCCTCAGGTTTTCTATGACGCCTTCAGTGTAAATC
>JBJKQJ010000031.1:0-7440 GCA_046705445.1 Thermoplasmataceae archaeon | reverse complement strand
AGAAGCAAAATAAAATTAATCACAATCCAATAAACGTTGGAAGCGGAGGTAGCAGAGCTAGGTCAAATGCGACAGACTCAAGATCTGTTTCCGAAGGGATACGCCGGTTCAAATCCGGCCCTCCGCACTCTGTACCTGTAAATTCGTTTTGATACATTGAAAATTTAACAAAATTCGGCATTTCATGTTAATAGAAATTGAAAGCCTATTCAGATTAGTTCCTTGATAGTGTTTAGTTCATTCCGTACGTAAATGACGGCAAAGCCCATCGCCATAAATTCTTATTAATAGGAAATATGAATTGAATTTCTTTCCAATTCATTCCGAAGCCACTTATTTGATTTCAAGTAGGAGGGGTGCAATATTAATCAATCGAACATTATCTCCCAAAGCCCCTTCGGCACATTTTTAAACAACAAATCGTTTTATTTGTGAGATTTATGGAAAGCGATAACAAAAGTTTTGTAATTTCTCTGCAAACGCGTCTCTATTATGGAAATGGCAGCGTGTCAGAAATTCAAAGTTACCTAGATTCGATCGGATCAAACGGTGTCATGCTGGTTTGTGGCCCAAATTTCAAATCTTCAAGCTCATACGATAAAGTCGTAAAAGCACTTGGACCAAAGCTCAAGGGTGTTTATGATAAAGTTGAGTCGCACCCGAATTTTGAAGTTTTCTATGGCGGTGGGCAAAAAGCAAGAGAGCTTAAAGTCGATACCGTAGTCTCAGTGGGCGGTGGCAGCAGCATTGACTCTGGAAAAGGAATAGCCCTGTTGAAAGACCCATCTATTGACCTTAAGGATTTCCTGGTTTCATACGATGAAAAAACAGGGAGAAAGGTAAAACAGTACAAATCCACCCCTTTCAAACATGTTGCAATACCCACAACTTACTCTTCGGCAGAGACGAACGGAAGTGCGGCCGTAGTTGATTCTTCAACCAAAAGAAAGTACATTTTATGGAGCGATGAGTCATTGCCTTCTGCTGCTTTCCTTGATCCAGAATTAACGGAGTCCTTGCCGGATCAAGTTTCGGCTTCGTCCGGAATGAATACACTGGCACACTGCGTCGAAACGCTTTACTCAGTTGACCTTCAACCAGTTTCAAGATCATTAGCCCTGGGTGCTCTGGAACTGATAGCCAAAAACATTGAAAAAAGCATCGGAACACCAACAGACATTAATGCAAGGGGGAATTTGCTCCTTGCATCCTCAATGGCAGGATATGCTTATGGCAATGCAGTAGTATCGGTACATCACGCAATCTGCCATGTCCTGGGAGCATATTACAAAATACCGCATGGAACCGCCAACTCTGTCATGCTCCCCTACGTCATGAAATTCATGTCAAAGTATGTGCCTGACAAAGTTGCAGAGGTAGCAAGATACCTCAATATAAGTAAAGAGGGAGATTCCGACAAAATGGCATCAGAGAAGGCTGTCAGGTGGGTCATGGATTTAAGGGAGTCTCTTAAGGTAAGCAAGAGACTTTCCGAGTTGGGTGTTGACAAATCTGACCTTAAAACTATAGCAAAGAGGACGACGGAAGATTGGGTGGCCTTCCAGAGCATCAGAAAAATCAAAGGGGAAGACGAGGTTGAGGAAATACTCCTCTCTGCATACTAATGCTGATGTAAGGAGAAGATGAGAATTGGGAAGTGTTGAGTTTCCTGACTTCATGGAAGAAATTGACAGAATTTCCTCTGAAGTCTTCCAGTTTCTTTATGACAATCCAGAACTGAGTAGTGAAGAATATAAATCCACAAGTCGCTTTGTAAGTATTCTCAAAGACCACGGGTTCGATGTCTCCGAGAATTTCCTAGGCATGGAAACCTCTTTTATGGCATTGCATGGGACCGGAACCCCAAAATTTTGCCTTTTCGCAGAGTATGACGCCTTGCCGATAGGGCATGCTTGCGGTCACAACATAATAGGGTCATGGGCATTGGGTACCTTCCTTGCCACATCCAAAAATCCTGAATTCAAAGGCTCGATAATGCTCGTCGGATCACCTGCAGAGGAGGGGAGGGGAAAATATGCGTCCAGCAAAAAGAAGATTGCCCCATACCTGAAGAAAATGGGTGTCGACGTTGCATTGTGCGTCCACCCGGGCGATAGATGGGAGGTTTCTGGAGATTATTATTCGAGGTGGCGAAAGTCATTCACGTTCCGCGGAAAAGAGAGCCATGCGGCAGGTTCTCCTGAAAAAGGAATAAACGCGCTTGATGCAGCAGTGAGTTTTTATTCTTCAGTCAAAGCATTGAGAAATCAACTAAAACCTGGAACTCCAGTTATTTTTAGCGAGATAATAAAGGAAGGGGGCACCGCAGTCAATGTAGTGCCGGCACTGGCAGAAGTCTGGGTTGATATCAGAACGCTGGACAGCCAGTATCTTGAGGTTGTTGGAAGAATGGTGGAAGATATGGCAGGAGGGATATCTTCTGCCCATAGATGCACCCTGTCAATAATAGAGCTGGCGCCATCAACTTCTTCTTTCAAAACCAATGAAGCTTTGGATATGGCAGTCTATGAAAGCGCCAAAGAAGTTATAAGGGAACTCGCGCCTCCTAATCCCGGCAATAGAAATCCAATAGGTTCCAGTGATGTCGGAGATGTCTCACAATTGATACCTACCAGTCAGCTAATAATAAAAATAGCTGAGGAGGGAACAGCCTTGCATACAAGGGAGATGCTTCAGGCAGCGGGAACTGATTATGCAAAAAAAGCAATGTTAAAAGCAATTCGCGGGTCTTTTCTCGGGATCATGAAACTGGCGAAACATCCTATAGAATAGCCATTTAACTTTGCATTAACATCTCTGACATTATGGGTAATCAAATTTATTTAGCTCCTTGTAGTGTTAATTATAGTGATAAGATGCACGAAGTTGTTAGGGGTTACCCGGCAATCATTGGTGGGGAAGAAGCTCCAGTTTCCGACAATTTTGGAGAGGTAAGAAAGCCATCGACGGGCGAGGTTTTTGCCAGGTACAGGCTTTCTGAAAAGGATGATGTTGAAAGAGCTATTTTGTCTGCAAATGCAGGAAAAGAGATAATGTTTGAGATTCCGCCATGGAAGATATCTAAACTATTCCGGAGAGTTGCAGAAACAGTAGAAAAAAAGAGAGATTTCTTCAGAGAACTCCTTGCCCATGAAGGCGGGAAAATATGGAAAGATGCGGAAGGCGAGATAACAAGGAGCATTGCTGTCTTGAATCTGGCTGCCGAAGAGTGCACGAGGATAGAAGGTACACTTCATGATCCCCGGGCATATGAGTATCCTCCTGGAAATGAGACTCGCTTTGCTTACTCGAAATTTGAACCAGTCGGTACAGTAGTAGCGATCACCCCGTGGAATTACCCCCTACTTGGACCAGTACACAAAATTGCCCCTGCACTTGCTGCCAGGAATGCTGTGATCCTTAAACCTGCCTCGCTGACCCCACTCAGTTCAATCGAGTTGGGAAAGATATTGGTCGAGTCTGGATTCCCCAAGGAGGCGATAAGCGTTATCCCGGGACCGGGCCGAATAGTTGGCAAGCTGCTTGTAGAATCCCGCGGAACTGACTTTGTGACATTAACCGGAGACACAACCACCGGCTTATCCGTAGCTGCCGAGGCATCCAGAATGGGAAAGAGGAGCATTATGGAGCTAGGTGGAATGGATCCGCTGATTTTGCTGAATGATGGCAATTTGGACAAAGCCGTTGCTGATGCAACCAAAGGGGCATTTACCCATGCTGGACAGGTTTGCATTGCTTCTAAAAGGATGATAGTGCAGGAAGAGATTGCGGACAAATTTGTCCAGAAGCTGAAAGAAAATGCACAAAATTTAAGGGTCGGAGATCCCTTGAATGAGAAGACAGATATGGGCCCAATGATAGATGAGGATTCTCTCATGAGAGTCGATTCAATAGTCCCGAGTGATGTTTCTTCTGGTGCAAAAGTTCTTGTAGGCGGTGGAAGGTCAAAGGACGAAAAACTCGCTAAAGGGCATTTCTACTTGCCAACCGTCGTGGACAACGTGACGATTGACATGAGGCTTAATTTGGAGGAGCCATTTGGTCCAATAGCCCCCGTCATAAGGGTCAGCAGCGTGGATGAAGCAATAGAAGCCGCAAACCACAATCCATTCGGTTTGAACTCAAGCGTGTATACTTCTAATTTAGGGCTGGCCATAAAGATAGCTGACAGAATAAAAGCCGGAGGGGTCAGAATAAATGATCCCCCCAATGTCAGATGGGACAACCTTCCGCACGGTGGCATCAAAAAAAGCGGGTTTGGCAGAGAAGGCGTGAAATACGCAATGAAGGAAATGATGAATTTAAAAACTGTAGGGATAAACCTACAGTAATATTATTCTTTATTTTTGATTCTTAATCTCTTCTAGGACAGGATAAATATATTTCTTGAACTCGTCGGGGTTTTCAGACATCGGGAAGTGCCCCACACCCTTCATGACTATGTGCTTAGAGCCTTTTATTTTGGCTGCAAGCCTTGCGCCATGTTCTGGTGGAGTCGACCAGTCATATTCTCCATTAAATATATAGAAGGAAGTCTTGGTAGTGTCTATATCCTGAGCATTTTGCCTGACGTCATGGTCTCTTCCCCAGAAGAGGAGGTCGCCCCTGAATATGCCTGGTCCTGATTGACTGTATCCCCACCAGGTTTCTCTCCTATACTGCTCAGGGCTAGTAGGAGCCATAAGACTGTATATAGAAGTGGCTGCGGCATCCCCGCCGTGTACTTGCGGGTTGTACATCCATTCCCAAGAATATTCATGCTCCTTGTCTGTCCCTTCCACCTGTCCAGAGTAATCGCTAGCTTCTACTGCTATCAGGCTTCGGAAGAAACCTGGGTAGTTTAGCGCTAGATGTGGCGTTATGTTACCACCCATCGAACATCCCATAAACACAGGTCTATCTAGAGAGAGTTCTTTCGCCAATGCTACTATAGTACTACTGTAGAAACTTGCCCCAAGAATATATTCCTCCTTCCACCAACCATTCTTTGGGAAACTTTTCCCATGGCCAGGAAGATCAAAAGCAATCAATTTGAAATCGCCATAAAGTTGCCTATCTGCCAGAAAATGTCTCCATTGCCTGCTGTCTGAGCCTGCAGTGTGTCCACAGATTATCGGGATTTTTCCATCTCCTGCCTCCTCAAAGTAGATCCGATAGTTTTCAGACTCTATTTCCATGTTTATATAATGTCCAGTGATTGGTTCTATTTCTGACACAACTACTCACCTCCAAGGTTGTTGAAGACTCTCAAGAATTCCATAAAGTGGGTTAGAGCCCTTATGTTCTGCCAAACAATCTTCATGTCCCCTTCTACGATCATTCGTTCAGGGGTCTTGAAGTCCGTTACGGCAAAGAAATGATGGTATTTAGCCGGTGGAACTTTTGACATGTATTTTCCCCATGTACTCCTTTGTGCCCTTATGGTAAATTCCCATCTGTCCTGATTATAAAGGGGCCCAACCAACGGAGTGTCGTTGATTTAAGTTAGTTTCCCGTCGCGAAATGCAAGAATTGTTCAATCGCCTTCGGATTCGACCATAAATGTGCAATTAAAGTACTTCCCGATCACTTTCCATTCAGGATCATTTTGCAGCGCATTGGCATATTGGTTAAACCATTTCTTATCTGGAAACGCCATACTCCTCACCTAAAAAAATTGGAGTTGCCTATATGGCAATCTCCTCCAATTCTTTCCTCGGTGAAACCCTGGGAGCCAGAAGTATTGTTGCCGCAAGCAGCGTAGGTATTAAGCCCGTCCAGAGGAGCCCGTAAAAGATTGGGTACCCTGTAGTGAGGAAATACCCGAAGGTAAGAACTCCGAATGCCAATCCGGCAGGTCCGGCAGCGTTAACCCACGCAGCGGCAGTACCTCTTGCCCTTGTGGGAAAAGATTCGGCTGCAAATACGTAATATGGAGGATTCCACCCAAGAGCAATTCCGAAAGCGATAGGATAGGCTATTTCAATCACTGAAATGTTGTTGGTCAGCATGTATATCAAGTAGACAATTGAAGAGAGGAACACAGTAATAGCGGCTGCTTCTCTTCTTCCAATCCTGTCCCCGATAAATCCAAAGAGTATGTAGAATCCTATACCAACGAGACCGCTGAATCCAAGAATTGTAGCGGCAGTGGAAAAGGCAACCCCTTTGTAATCGACAAGCAGATAAGTGAAAAATATCTGAAAAGGACCCTGTCCCCAAGACCAGAAAAAGTCTCCAAGGAATATGAATGTAGACTTCCTAATCAAATCTTTACTGAACAATTGCCTGTATGTAAACCTGGTTGCTTTTTCAACGTCGACCCTGTACACTTTCTCAAGTGATTCTACCTGATTCTCTTCCTTTTTCTCGGCAGCAGCCCTTATCTTCTTCAGGTGTTCAAACCTTCCAGTTTCCTTTACCCAGAATCTTGCTATTATGACAACTACTATTGGTATAACACCGAGTGCGTATACCCCTCTCCAACCGAAGAAAGGAACAACACCAACTGCAAGAAATGATGCGAATGCAACACCAGATGGCCAGCCTGCTTGCACGAAGGAATAAATGAAACCCCTTCTCTTTGCCCCTATCACTTCTGTTACTAGGGTCAGACCAGCAGCGGATTCAGCGTATGCGAAAGCATCTGTAAGTGCCCTAAGAACAGTGAATTCGGTAAAAGTCTGCGAAAGTGCAGTAAGACCGGTTGTGACAGCTGTCAATATCAACGTGACCTGAAAAGCAAACTTTCGACCGAATTTGTCAAAAAGGGGGCCGAAAAACATTAAACCCAGGAACATTCCAATGAATATCATTGTCAGAATGAAAGTGACAAGGCCAGTGGAAAATCCAAGGTCCGAGGCAGTCAAAGGCAGCGTCGATGACATTATGTTGAAATCCATTGCTACAAGAGCCCATCCTGCCCACGCCAGTATAACTACAAAAATCTTATACCGTGTGGAAGGCTCTGAACTATCGAAACCACTTTTGGATCCTGTTTCTGAAGTCATTTTTGAACCTTGGGGAATATATGGCACTTCTAGTATTTATAATATTCTTTTAGTAAATATTATAGGTGATATTACTATATAAAGTATTTTTATTATATTTGGTTTTATTTAATTGGGTCACAAATTAGTGTGCCATGATGAGTTGACTGTGTTTATTACGTTGCCCAAATAACCCTATTATGCAGTTTTAATTCCATCCACATACAATACACATCTCATTCTCAATCATCAGTGAACTTCTGTTGCTTCCTATATCAAATCACAAACCTCAGATGGAATTATTCAGTTTTTAATTATATGCAATTATTATTTGCATGTTTTATTAACAAAATATTTAATTATAGTTGGAACTATATTATTTTTTGATTTGCAATGACCTTACTAGAATTAGGTGGCGGCCTGGAAAGCAGATGCATTATCGCACTGCGGC
>JBJKQJ010000030.1:0-2553 GCA_046705445.1 Thermoplasmataceae archaeon | reverse complement strand
AGCTCAATGGAGTCAAAACCTGCTTCCTTTATTGCTCTGAGCGTTTCGTCAAGTTTGCCTTTATTGACAGCCATTTCGAGAAATGTTCCACCTGGAGACACAGATACGCCAGAGGACATGTATCTGGAGATACGCCTTTTCAGGTTATCCATGGTAAGAAGTAAGGGGAGAGTCCACCCTATTTTAACATATTTCATAAATGGCGAAAGATCAGGCAGAATTTCCCAGTCAATGGGTGCAAGCCGATCCAGTATCATGTTGCTGCCATGAGGCTTCGAACTTTGCCCAGGGTTGAAAATCTCAGAGAGGAATCTTTGTGGAGGCATCTCAATGGATTAGACCCTTTCAGGTTAAATACTTGATTTCTAGGAATATTTCTCCTATACTTCCTCTAAAATTCTCATAAACCCTGACTAAAATACTCTATTTTCATATTTGTGAATATGACAGAGTACCCTTCGTTGCATAATACGGAGAACTTCTCGGCTGAGGATGCCATTGAATGGGCCATCAATGAGTTTGGAGATGATCTTGTGATGACCACAAGTTTTGGTGCAGAAGATATGGTAATACTTCATATGATTTCTCAGAAAGGCCTGAATGTGAGAGTTGCAACTATAGATACAGGAAGGCTTCCATATGAAACCTACAACCTCATGGACATTGTGAGAGAAAAGTACGGAATTAAACTTAGCACCTACTTTCCGGACTTTTCAGAAGTTGAGAGCATGGTTGCAGAACATGGGATCAATCTGTTTTATAGGTCTTCAGAAAACAGGAAACTGTGCTGCAATATCAGAAAAGTGCAGCCGCTTAATCGCCTGCTTAAGAACAGGAAAGCTTGGATTACTGGTCTCAGGTCTGACCAGACAGAATTTAGGAAGAAGTCCAAGATTATTGAACTGGACCTGGCAAGAAACGTTGTAAAGATCAATCCGTTGTTTAATTGGTCCTCGGGAGAGGTATGGAAATACCTGAAAGCAAACGATGTACCCTACAACACACTTCATGATGTCGGATACCCCAGTATAGGATGCGCTCCTTGCACCAGAGCAGTAAAACCCGGAGAGAGCGAAAGGGCTGGAAGATGGTGGTGGGAACAGGATCTGAAAGAATGCGGCCTCCATGTGAATCATGATAGTGGAAAGTTAGATCCCAAGTTGATAATCAGCAAAGGAGAGCATTGAAATGCTTCCTGCACCGCATGGTGGTAAATTGACTGCCATACCAGAACTTAGGGAAGAGATTTACTCATATTCAGATCGAAGAGTTTTCCTGGATGTCAGTTATGAAACCGCAGTCGCCATTACCGACCTTAAGAATGGTATTCTGAGCCCAATGGACGGTTTTGTGGAAGAAAATGACTACTTGAGCATACTGGGAGAACAGAGGCTATCAAACGGTACGCCCTGGAGCATTCCTATTCTGTTCACATTGAATGAAGAACGTGCACGTGAGTTCAGGGAAGGGGATACTGCAATCCTCTCCCTGAACTCTAGGCCTATAGCTGAACTTAATATAACCCAGATATATTCTTTTAACAAAAAAAATTACTCAGAAATGGTCTTCAGGACTACCTCTCCGGAACATCCTGGAGTTGCCAAGGTAAAAGAGATGGGGAAATTTGCCATAGCAGGGAGGATTATTTCTGCCAAAAGTTTGAATTTACCCTTCCAAGAAAAAACACTTTTCCCTTCCTCAACCAGAAAGATCTTCGCAGAGAGGGGTTGGACCAGCGTGTCTGCATTTCAGACAAGGAATGTACCCCACAGAGGACATGAACAGATTCAAAGATTAGCTCTAAGAGAGACTGATGGACTCTTTATAAATCCGGTTATAGGAAGAAAGAAGAAGGGAGATTACACTGACGAGGCCATAATGAATTCCTATTCTGCACTTATTGATTCATATTATCCAACTGATAAGGTTTTGTTGACGCCACTTCACTATGAAATGATGTATGCTGGTCCCAGAGAAGCTGTAATGCACGCCATAATGAGAAAAAACTATGGATGCAGTCATTTCATTGTTGGAAGAGACCATGCGGGTGTAGGTTCTTTCTATGGCCCGTATGAGGCTCAGGAAAATCTTAGGAACTTTGATGATCTGGGAATAACAATTGTTCCATTTGAAGAAACTTTCTACTGCAGAAAATGTGAGCAACTGGTAACTGACAGGGAATGCCCTCATCCGGCTTCTATGCAAGAACACTTCAGCGGAACCAAGTTGCGGGAGATAATAAATTCTGATGGTTTGCCGCCGCCTGAAGTTATGAGAAAAGAAGTTTATCAGGTAATAAAGGCAACGAAAAACCCTTTCGTTTAAGCACCTGTAAAATATTTCTTAAACGACCCCTCTTTTCAAAATTAATTGCCTTTTGCAGTGAATCAATAGTTCAATAACATGATTGCAGGTAATAATTGAAGTGTGATGGGAGCACTGGGATTTGAACCCAGATCTGCGGGTCTCTTCCGGTTCATAGTTCCAGTCACTCATCATAAATCAGGTGACCCTCAGTTAATCATAACCTGACTGGAGCCCATCAGGATGCCT
>JBJKQJ010000029.1:0-3105 GCA_046705445.1 Thermoplasmataceae archaeon | reverse complement strand
TTGCTGCAAGTGAAGTAACCTGAGCAAATGGGGCATTGTAAACTGCTGCGGCTGCTGATCCTGATGCTGCTGTGGCAAATCCTGCCCAATCTCCAGGAGTGAGTCCAACCTGGTTCCAGTTTATGGCGCCTATGAAAGCAAGCTGCAATCCTATGTAAAGTACGAGCCCTATAAGAACAGAGAAAACTGTTGCTATTGGCACTGACTTCTGAGGATTCTTTGCTTCTCCTGCATAGTCAACTCCCTGCCTGAATCCAAGGTATGAGAATACGATACCTGAAAGCGCTACTGCCTGGAACATTGCCGGGTACCCATAGGGAACAAATCCTTTTCCAACGGTAAGGTTTGAGCCATGGAATCCTAGTGCAAGCAGGGCAAGTACAGTTATCACAGGTATGATGAGTTTCCACCATGTGACTGCAGTGTTTGTTTTGCCCATTACTCTTATTCCGAAGTAGTTGAGAAAGAAGAACAGTAAGGTCAGCAGTGCAGCAAACACGATTCCTACTGGGGTAAGAACTGCTGATGAGGTTGTGAGGGACAGTATTGGAACGGCTGAGTTTATGTAAGTTCCTGCATAAGTAATCACTGCCTCTGCTTCAACAGCAGGCACCGATACCGCTGACAGGAAATAAGCCCATCCAAACATGTAACCAGCCAGACCACCATGGGAGTATCCGGCATACCTTACAATTCCTCCTGAGCGAGGTAGCATGCTTCCGATTTCTGCATATACAAGGGCAACAAAGAGGATAATTACTCCTCCCACAATCCAAGAAACGATTGCTGCTGGTCCTGTAATAACTGCAGCTCCGGAAGCGGCAAACAACCAGCCTGAACCTATAATTCCTCCCAAACTGAGAAACAGCAAGTCAATTGTACTTAGCTCTCTCCTCAGTTTTTTGTCGGATTTTACAGTTTCAGCTGTAATTTTTCCTTCCGAGGTTTTTTCTGCCATTTGAGTGTTTACATACATACAATATATAAATATTTGGCAATCATATATTAAAGAGCCTGTAATATTCGGCGTCTAACTCAATCTCAGAAACGCTATTGCGTTTGGTGCCGCGTATAATATATTACATTAATTATGTCAAAAACATAAGACATTTCATCTTGATTGCTTGCAGAGGTGGAAATAATGTTATGCTAAATGTGTCAGATTTATAAGGCAGTTGTATATAGTGTAAACCTAAAATGGAAGACCAGGAAGCTAACAAGGGAGTGAACGATCTTGAAGAGCAGACAATCAGAGTCGTCCTTCCCAATAAGAGAAAAGGAGAAATGTTCGGAATCGTAGAACGACTAGCAGGAGCTTCAAGGTTAAACGTAATGTGTGAGGACGGATTTACCAGGAATTGCAGGATTCCCGGAAAGATGAAGAAGAGAATGTGGATTAGGGAGGGAGATCTTGTTGTAGTAAAGCCCTGGCAATTCCAGAACGAAAAAGCTGACGTTGTATATCGTTACACTCAGACTCAGGCCAATTATCTAAGCAGGAGCAAACTTCTTCCGGATGTCATTAATATATTCAAGTGAGTATGGCGGAACAGGATCAGTCGGCTCTGGAAACACTTCTAAAATCAAGAGAATTTTTATATCATCTTAATCTTGACCGAAAAACTGCCGATTTAGTTTTTGACAGAAGGACTATGAAAGCTCTGTATGAGCTTATGTCCCGAAATTCAATAGATTATATCGATTTCCCCATCTCTTCCGGGAAGGAATCTGTTGTTTTTAAGGCCTATCTGAAAAACAAGAAACCAGTGGTAGTCAAGGTATACAAACTTTCAACGCTTCGCTTTGCAAATATATGGAAGTATATTGAAGGGGACTATAGGTTCTCCAAAGAAAGAATAGATCGCTCCAATGTTGTAAATATCTGGGCAAAGAAGGAATTCACTAATCTCCTGCTTCTCAGACGGTACAAGATTCCGGCACCACGCCCCATTACATTTCACAAGAATCTTCTGATGATGAGTTACATAGGTACAAAAGCATCACCGGCACCTATGTTAAAAGATTCAAAAGCAGATTTCCAGGATATCTATAATCAGGTGATGGAGGACATGATAATCATGTATGGCAGAGCCAAACTTGTGCATGCCGATATGAGTGAATACAATCTTCTGTATCATCGTAAAAAGGCATATTTTGTGGATCTTGGACAGGCAGTTGCCAGGGATCACCCGGCGGCTGACTATTTCCTCGACAGGGATGTGAAAAATCTCGCCAGATTTTTCAATAATCGTGGAGTTAAGTGCGATCAGGATGAAATGCTTAAGGCAATAAGGTCGGGCAAATCTTCTGAATAAATTATATGTATGATTTAGAATAGAGGTAGTGTAAGAGAAATGGAAGATATATCTGGTAACCAGGAATTCCAGTTGAGAATCCCAAGGGAAAGGGTTGCGGTTCTAATAGGGAAAGAAGGAGAAACAAAGAAGTTAATTGAGGAAATCGGCGAAGTCAAGCTTCTGATCCAGTCAGATACCGGGGATGTTGTTGTCATTAAAAGGGGAGATCCTCTCAAAGCCAATATTTCCTCATCCGTAGTACAGGCAATAGGAAGAGGTTTCAGCCCATTAAATGCAACTCTGCTCTACCAGGATAATTATCAGCTGGTTGTAATCTCTTTAAGGGATTTTGCCAAACCCGGATCCAGGAGAATTGACCAGATACGGGCAAGAGTTATCGGAACTGGCGGGAAAACACGAAAACTGGTTGAAGAACTGACCTCAACTCACATTTCAATTTACGGAGACACTGTGTCTGTGCTTGGCGATTATGTATCAGTAGAGTATGCAAAAGAAGCTCTTAACATGCTGATTAATGGCAGTAAACAACGCACAGTCTATACTTATCTGGAAAGAAATGCAAGAGAGTTAAGGCTCAAGAGAATCGAAGAATCCTTTGGATAACTGGTTCTATCAACAAGTATTATATCGATACTTAGGATAACGGAAGGAAGCGGGGTGGGGTAGTTAGGAGATCCCGACGGGCTCATAACCCGTAGATCAATGGTTCAAATCCATTCCCCGCTATTCTGTTTTTCACTGGCAGTATTGTGCACAGATTTTTCCCACAAGCTCGTCGAAGTCCGAG
>JBJKQJ010000028.1:0-3044 GCA_046705445.1 Thermoplasmataceae archaeon | reverse complement strand
ATGTCTTAGTGATGAGTTGATGATCAGCTTGCCGCTGACACTGTTCTCAGTATAGTTATACCCATATTTTTCCGTCATCAGCTGATTGGCCCTGATCATGTCGTTGGGGCGTCCCGTATCAAGCCAGGTGCCTTCTCCAATGAAACCATGGATCTTTATCCCATTATCTAGAAGTTTGGGGAAAAGCTGCTTTGCAAAGTCATACGGTTCACCCTCTGGAATGAAGTCAAGCACCTCTGGTTCCAGGATGTAAAGGCCCGCATTCACGAGATTTGAAAATGTCTGCTCAGGAGTCGGCTTCTCAAGGAATCTTGTAATTATTCCATCCTTGAGTTCTACAATACCAAGCTGAGAAGGGTCCTCGACAGTTGTCAGGGCAATGGTTATTTTTGCCTTGGATTTCCTGTGGAAGTCCAGAATCTTCCCGATATTGAAATCTATCAGAGTGTCTCCGCTTCCCACTATGAAAGTATCATCAATGAATTTTGAAACCATCTTGATGCTGCCTGCGGTGCCAACAGGTTCCCTTTCTACAGAAAAAAGGATATTCTGGTCTGGATTCTTGAATTTCACGACTCCATTGATCAGGGCTTCAAACTTGTAACCGGCAGTTATTATAGCATCTTTGATGCCCGCTTCATAGTAGGAGTCGAGAACGTACCCAATGCAAGGCTTTCCTGCAATTGGAACTAGTGGTTTCGGAATTGAATATGTGATTGGCCTGAGACGGGTCCCTTTACCTCCCGCCATTACAACTGCCTTTAGGGACATGGGGAAAGATAGGTTCTGGTCTCATTAAGATTTCTCATTCTGTTTAGAGGGCTAACTTTATGTTTATAGGATAATAAAATACTCTGATGCTCAATATTGTCGAATAAATTTATATCAGGAGTATCTTTACCAAGCTGAATGAACAAAACATCTAGTTTGATTCCTTACTGGATTTTGAATTTCACAATAGGGTTCGGATGGTTTTCTCTGGCGCCCCTTGTGCCAAATCTGATGGGGCTATACTCATTTAAGGTTGCTTCCCCCATAATTCTGTTAATTTCACTGTATGGGTACACCATGGTCATAGTTGCACTTGTATCGGGATGGCTTTCATCCAGATATTCGGTTTCTAGCACTCTGTTTCTGGCTGCAGTCATATCTTCAGTGGGCTTATTTTTAAGGGCATTCTCCACGTCATATGATTTCCTGCTGGTTGCTCAGGTTGTTGCTGCTGTGGCATATCCCCTTGCAGTTGCTCCGGTGGGAGCAATTGCTCAGTCAATAAGCCCCAAAAAGAGTCATTCCATTGTAGGTGTCAGCATTGGAATACTATTCCTTGGCATGTCAGCAGGTTCGTTCCTTACGCCGACTCTTTATACATCACTGGGCACAGTCCACAATGTATTTCTGTTTGAGGCAGCGCTTTCACTGGTAGCACTGATTACACTTCCGCTCGTTCTGAAATCCTACCCAAGGGACTACGTTGGAAAGTCGCTCCAGGGGTCATTCAAGCCCGGAATGGTGAAGAACTGGTACATCGGACTGGCAATTTCCTCGCTTTCGGTTATGTTCGGCTCCATTGCTGGCTCTGAATTGTTGTCCAAGAATTTTCCAACAGCACTGGAACTTTCAGGTACACTTTCAGGCCTGGCATTCCTTGGCTCCGCCTTAGGTGCAATTATACTACCTCCCTTGTTTGAATCTGTTGGAAAGGTAAGAATGGGGATGATACTGACCTCATTGGTGTCTTTTGTTTCCATAGCTTCCCTGGCATACTATCTCGCAAACACCTCAGAATCATTGATACTGATGCTTTCCTACTTCCTGTTTGGCTTCTTTGGAAACGCATTCTGGTCCATGGCACTGACATCCACAACAAGGTACGTGAAGGATCCGGCACAGGCTGGATTTTCCACATCAATGTACAGCGTGGCCACCAATTTAGGTGTGGCTTTTATTCCAACTTTCCTCGGCCCATATTTCCTGGCCAATGGTTTTGCAGGTGTGGCAATAGTCTCAACCATGGTTGCTGCCGGTTTCATTTTGTCATTCTTCCTCAAGGTTAAAGCCGGAAACGGAAATGATGCAATTCCAGAAGGTTCGCCCGCATAGGTCGGACTTCTCTTTTTCTATTTTCTTGGGTTTTAAGGGATTAACAATAATTATTTGAGTTAAAAAATGATAAAGAGTTAGAAAATGAACCCTTTCATATTCTTCTTCAAGAAATTTTCCAACGTTTTGAAGAAGGGTCTAGTTGGGTCATCCATTGGAGCAATAGTTGTTCTGGTATATGGGACTTTTTCAGAATACTATATTGAAAATCCTATTCCGGGGTCTGGAATACATTCTCTTTTCGAGAGTCTATGGTGGGTGATGCAGACACTCACCACAGTTGGATATGGTGACACCGCTGTGATAGGCTTCTGGGGAAGACTAAACGCCATGGTAATTATGGTTGTAGGCATTGGAAGCCTGGGATATCTTCTTGCATCAGTTTCTGCAAATATAGTGAATTCAAGGTTTGCCGAGAGGCTTGGGAGTGTTAGAGCGAAAATGAGGGATCATATCATAGTGTGTAATTTCGATTCGGGCGGCAAGGACATAATCAAAAAAATGAACAAAGAGGGATTGCCAGTGGTCCTTGTAGCACAGAAACCTGTCAATGAACAGGGAATGGAATTCCAGTACGTAAGAGGATCATGCCTTGATGGTGCAGTGCTTGACAGGGCCGGGATCAGGAAGAGCGACACGGTCGTAATTCTTGCAGGGAAATATGCTGATTCCGAGGAGGCCGTAGAAATAGATGCCCGCACCATAGTAATGGGCATGAATGCCAAGAGGAAGAACCCAGAAACAAGGGTAATAACTGAACTTCTGGAACAGGACAGTGAAAATCATGCAAAGGCTGCCGGAATTGATCAGGTTATTGTTAGGGGAAAATTTTCAACACAGTTAATGGCAAAGGCAGTTTTCTCCCCAGGAGTGGCAGGCCTTGTGGAAGATATAATATCCGACGATGGCAATTACAGGATTGAGGAACATCCCCTAAAATC
>JBJKQJ010000027.1:0-2969 GCA_046705445.1 Thermoplasmataceae archaeon | reverse complement strand
ATGACATAGTGGATCGTCCCCCATATAACAGAGATGGTTTGACTGCAGCACGTTGCATTTGGGAGGAGAATATTCTGTGCTGGAAATTTCACCAGTAACATGATTGACCTGGTAAGTTGTGAGGCTTTCCCTGAAATCAGGTGCAGTCTTGAAGAGACCTATTATTCCTTCGTTCTTCATTCCTACCTTGTGCAGGAAACTCACTAGAGTGAATCTGGCCATGTGCGGAAGGTTTACGCCGTCCTGCATCTGGGAGATGTACTCCTTTATACAGGGAGGAAACAATGAGAAATCAACCTCGCCAAGGTCAAAGTTCTTCTTGATCCCAGAGGATTCCAGCTTTTCCACTACCTGGTCTATGCTGGCCTTAATTGGCAGCAGCACTCGTGCAGTATCACCCTGGTTAATTTCATTATAAGAGTCAAATGCCCTTCTTACAAATGCCTCTCTGATCACTTTTGCTGCCGAATCCCGGTCAGTATAAACAGTTCCTGACTTTACGTTCTGGTATACAAGCCTGTACCTGTAACCGCTCAGGCGCGAAGTAAATGTTACAAATTCATCGACTGGAACTGCAAAAGTATCGTCTTCACTTTTGTATTCCATCATTACCCCGTATCTTCTTGCATAATCAGGTACGTCATCGGGGTCCACTGAGCTTGAAACGAGGAATTTTTCCACCAGATCTCTCGCGTGATTGAGCACCCTCGAGGTCAGGACATGCTCATTCACATTCCTGAGAATCCATAAAGACAGTGGGAGGCAGATAAGGTCATCAATGGTCGTGATCTCCTGTGTGCTTTCATTGCCCATAGCTTCCAGAATAAGACGTACGGAATGTCTCCTTATTTGTCCTGATTTCTGGTCGTTTGATTCCAGCAACCTGATAATGCCGGGTTCACCGGCATGCAGGTATTCACTTGTTTTCTGGCTTAACATTCTTTTAAAGTTCTATTAGGTCCCTTGGCGCTGTTGTAATTAGTTCGAAGGTGTCTTTCTTCACTATGACGTCATCCTCGATCCTTACGCCACCAACCTTGGGTATATACACCCCTGGTTCAACTGTTACCACCATGCTCTCCTTCAATGGGAAGTCGTAAGTGGAAGCTAGCGCGGGGTGATCATGAACATCCATTCCAACACCGTGTCCCAGCGAATGAATGAATCTGCCCTTGAATTTAGACTCGTCCACCACTTTCCTTGCTGCAAGGTCTACATCTTTTCCATTGACGTTTTCCTTGATTATGTTCATGCTTTCTGTCTGTGCCCTGTAAACCACATCATACATTTCCTTCATTTCTTCAGTAGCCTTTCCGTAGACAACAGTTCTTGTTATATCGGAGCAGTATCTCTTGTACCTGGCACCGAAGTCCATCAAAACAAACTCATTCTTCCTAAGTTTCCTTTCTCCAGGTGAGTAGTGTGGCATGGAAGCGTTCTCTCCAAAGGCAACAATTGAACTGAATGACGGTTCTGATGCCCCAAGTTTCATCATTTCGTAGGCCAGTTCAGAAGCCAGCTGGCTTTCTGTGATACCTTCCTTTATTTTGGGAAGAACCTGGTCGAAAGCTTCACTTCCTATTTTTGCAGCTTCCCTCAGCTTGTTGAGTTCGTCCGGGCTCTTCATTATACGTGATTCCATGATGGAACTGGAAACATCTATGAACTCTTTTTCAGGAACGATCCTTAGGAGTTTCTTGTATTGCTCCAGAGTTAATGCCTGGTAGTTTAATCCTACAACATCTGCACCTTTGAGTGCATCCTTGACTGAATTTTCAAAATCTGCCTTTCCATCAGCTACAACTACTTCAAGGCCAGTTTTTCTAGCAGTTTCCTCTTCCAGCGCTGAAGTTATGATCTTAAGCTGGTCAGGTTTCACAACTAATGCAGAACCCTCGAATAGTCCACCCTCAACCCCAGTGAGGTAGAAGAATGTCTTATCGACTGAATTTTCAGTTCCCTGTAATATTAAAATTGCATCCGTCTCCCTTGCATAATCAAATATTCTGTTAAAATCCATAAGATCAATTGACAATAGATTCCGTGATAAAATGTTTTGTGAGAAACCTGTCGGTTTTTTGTTCCCCTGTGGTTAAATGTTTATCTTTATTAAGCATACTCAGCCATTGAGACTTACAGAAATATTCCACAGCATCCAGGGCGAGGGCCCCCTCATGGGACTGCCAATGCTCTTTGTTAGAACAAACAGGTGCAATCTCAGATGCAAATGGTGCGATTCCAAATACACTTTTGAGGGCGGATATGAAGAAGACCTGGAAAAGATAATGGGTGAGGTTGAAAAATCAAATGAAAAATGGATATGCCTCACCGGTGGTGAGCCTCTTCTCCAAAGGGATTCCCTCGATTTTGTAAAGCGTGTAGATGCATTGGGAAAAAGTGTCCTGATTGAAACGAGCGGTTCGCTCGATTTGAAAGAATACACAAATGCAACAAATTGCGTAATTGACATGGATGTGAAGACGCCTTCATCGGGAGAACAGGATTCAATACTTATGGAAAACCTAAAATTTCTGCGCCCAACAGATTACATTAAATTTGTAATTTCTGATGAAACTGACTATAATTATATGAAGGAATTTATTGGAAGAAACAGGGAATCCATAGTCTGTGGGGTAGTGATACAGCCAGCCTGGGGGACGGATTTGAAATGGTTGACAGAAAAAGCCCTTTCAGATAAATTGGAATTGAGGGTACTGCCACAGCTCCACAAACTCATCTGGGGAGAGATGCAGGGAGTCTGATGTAAATGGTGTATGACATCATTATTGCTGGGAAATTCTACAGGGAATACTCTTTCCAGTATCTTGAGCTTGGCATCAATAATGGAAAGGTAGAGAAAATAGGAAAAAATCTCAAAGGCGGTATAAGGAAAGAGCTCGAAGGTGCAATTCTGCCTGCGGGGACAGACATCCATGTTCATTTCAGGGACCCGGGCGAAACTGAGAAAG
>JBJKQJ010000026.1:0-14271 GCA_046705445.1 Thermoplasmataceae archaeon | reverse complement strand
AAGAACAGATATGAGAACAATCGATCGAAAACTAGAAGTTGTAAAGTACTTTTTAGGACAAAATAAGAGGTCATCTCTCCCTGCGCTTACCCTTTTTTCCGGTTTTATTTAGAAACAAACTGCTAATTCAATTGTAACTACTATCTAGTAATACCTTTTTGTTTAGAGTGTAAACTATTATATCCCCAATATGCTAGATATTTTAATTGACTAACAACACTTTTAAGATTGCACTGGCAACGAAAAATGGAGCATACTTCCTTACTCCAGATGAGGGAAGGAAGAATTGGAAATTAAGCGAGCTTTCCCTGGCGGGTGAGAACATAAACAAGGTGGTCGACGATGGATATGGGACCCTCTTCGCAGCATCCTTTGAAGAGGGAATTTTCAAATCGACTGACGACGGCAAAACGTGGAAACCATCAAGCAAAGGACTCACTGTGAGAAAAGTATGGGAGATAGCCACAGATCCACATCATAAGGGAACAGCATACGCGGGGACACAGTATGGCCACCTTTTCAGATCGACAAATTCCGGGGGGTCATGGGAAGAAGTCACTAGTCTGCATAAAGCGCCCAACCGAAAAGAATGGGGCATAGACTGGGGGCACGGAACTACCGGCCTAGCACTCCATACAATCAAGTTCGACATTAACGAACCCAATATGATTTATCTGGTGGCTGCTGGAAATGGTACCTACAGAAGCGACGATGGTGGAGAAACTTGGAAATCACTGAAGTCTGGCATAAATAGTTCCTGCACTATTGAGAATAACAGGCTGATATCGTCTGCTCCGGCCAACGCCTCCCCTGAGGAAAAACTAAAGACGCATCTAAAAGAGCTCCATTCCGATACCCACAAGATTGCCATCTCCTCGAAGGACGGCAGAGTGTACCAGCAGAACCATTGCGGGACATTTTTCTCCGATAACCATGGAGATCTATGGAAAGATGTAAGCATAGACCAGTATAACAGATTCGGATTTCCTGTAGATGTTATTGAGAACTCCTCCACAAACGTATTTACCATACCAGTACCTGACGTTGAAAATGACTGTAAAGATCACAACGTGTGCATAAGGGGACAGCTTACAATTTACAGTACCTCGGATGGCGGCACTAGCTGGAGTAAACACACAGATGGACTGCCTGACAATGTACACACCAATGTTCTGAGGGATTCTCTTGCCCATGACAGCTTAAAGGAACCTGGACTTTATTTCGGAACGACTACAGGGGAGGTTTATTATTCCAAAGACCTGGGAAATTCCTGGACGAAGATAGCAAAAGGTCTTGGAAGGGTACAGGGTCTTAACGTCGTGGCTTCCTAAGGAATGCCAAAGGAGAAATTAATGTGGGTTATGTGGCCCACATATAGAATTTCAATATGAATTTACAAGCACAACATTTCTGGGAATCGTCCCCCTTATTTTACAATGACTTCGCTTCCCAAGGTCCGTATTGAATCCAGAACCTCGCCTGAAGGCATTATGCCAGCACGATACCAGAATTTTGCATAGTTTAGGGCCTGGGAATGATTCATACCAAGTATACCTTCTGGATCATTGAACGAATCCGTACAGTCACTGACAATTACTGGATGATATCCCCTGAAATAAGCATCCGCGGCGGTATGTTTTATTCCACCATTTGTGTGTAGACCGGTCAGATAGAGAGTGTCGCCTGAATTGAAGCCAAGCTTCTTGAGAAGTGCGTGCAGAGCAGTTGGTTGCCCACCATTATCAGTAAAACCACTGTAAGTGCCCTTCTTGACTTCGAAGATTGCCTCATCTTCCTGTATCTTGTCAATATCCCAGTCTTTCCATTCCCTTCCAAGCACTGATATGTTGTCGCAATGCAGACCATTGGCTATGCGTGTCCCCTCCTCCTCTTTCATTGAATGATGCCCCCAATCCTTGATCTCATAATCAGATTCAAGGTGACTGTCATTAACGTAAATGACAGGAAGATTCCTGGAGATAAATTCATCCTGGAGCGACCTTATTGCAGGTATCATCTTTTGCGCCCTTTCCAATACAACATCCTTTCCATATTCTTTGAAAAGGAACTCCTTTGTCATGTTCACTACTATGAGTGCGGCTCTTTTCGCTGTCATAATTGAACGAACCAGTTGCAACATATATCCGGTATCCCTACACTCTGAGGGTATCTTCATTGACAGGAGAATAGCACATTTTCAAAGGTATCCCGAGAAATTGTTTTCAATCTCAGACACATAAAGTGTCCTTTCTTGTTACAACTTCGAATCCATTGCCTTGAACTTGAAAAAATAAATAAGATCCAGACCTGAAATTCTCTATCCAATTACATATATAGCTTGATTTTCATACAAATGTAGGACTATGTCCGACATGTTTTTAGGCTAGAAAGTTAATGACACAAATACGACCCAAATGGCCAAACCTAAAAATTCTGATACTTCTGGACAGAAAGGCAAAAGAGCCTTGACAGCCAAATCAGATACCCCGAGCAGAAAAACTGTGCCGGAACTGGGAAAAGAACCATATTCACAGGAAGAAGTCATAAAACTACTGAATTCGACAGAAAATCTTGAAGACAGAACGCTTCTTCTTCTGGGATTTCACACTGGTTTGAAGCCTTTAGAGATTGTTTCTTTGGAACCGATAAACTTTGAATTTGCCAATGGCATCGTAAAAGTCTGGGACAGGAAAAAGAGGATATACCGGCTGATAAACCTCCCTGACGAAACCATTGGTGAGATAAGGTTATTTATAGATACCCGGAAAGATACTGCGGGCCCAAAACTATTCCCGTTCACGGCGAAAACCATTGAAGGCCGCTTCCAAAGGCATTCTCTCAAAGTCCTAGGAGAAAGTAGATCCTGGGAAGCTGTCAGGCGGACATACATCTCCATGGCAGCAAAGTTGGGAATTCCCATAAAAATTGTAATTGACAACACCGGGGAACCCCCGTCTACCATAGTGAATTATTATTTGGAATCTCCACTCCAGAATGCCAGGAGAATGGTAAATGAAATACCTCTTTATCCAGACAGTCCAAAATTGTCCCTAAAGAGTGATGAGCTAAAAGTAATCCTGGAAAGACCATTCGTAGAAAAGATAGACCAAATCATTTCGGAAAGAAACAGGTTGAGATATGCCGTGACCGACTTCAGGGATGTTTGAGAAAGAACATATTCTTTCAATATTCCTTCCAGGGCGGGCCTTGGGAAGGGACTTATTCAGACAGGCAGTAGACTGAAAGGCCGCACTTATGTCCATGATTTCAGTCATGTGGATGAGTTGATAAACGAAATATTCGATGAAAAAACAGAGTAGTTGATCGTATCTTCAGAACCTGTTTGATCAACCATGGGCCGGTTTTGCTTATATATTGTACCAAAACGCATTAGATTATGTTTCTTATTTTTTGATTATGACACTAACAGGTCTAGCATTAGCCAAGACAGTAGCTGTAGGCGTCGGACTGGCAACTGCAACCGGGGCGGCAGCAGTTGCAACTGGAAATGCGCACGGGCTTACAATTGCCCTTCAGCATATTCCATCCTGGACCCACGCACACAATGTCCTGTCTGGTCTGATGAACAGATAAGAATTGGGGTGTTTAATTGAATAAATTTCAATCGTGTGGTTTTACATTTTTAAACCACACTTCCTCCGATAAATTCTGAAATTTACTGTTTTATTCTTCAGTTAACCGTAACCACATCGCTCATTGTTTTCTGTTTCCGGTTCCCAAGAATTGCATATATTGCGATGGAAACCAGCAGCATTATGGTGGAAGCTATGAATACCAGGTGAACTGAATAGATGAAGCCGTCTGGGCTGAAACCTGTTATCAAGGACGGCCTACCCGAGAAGATTCCGTCCAGTGTGGCTTTTGGGGTAGAGACCTCCATTATAAGGAATGCGAGGCCGATGCTCATTGTGTTTCCCACATTAACAAGTGTAGCACTTATGCCTGAAGCCACACCCCTTCTTGCCCCCGGTACTGAATTCATGATGCTCGATCGGTTTGGAGATGCAAAAATACCCATCCCACTTCCAATTAAAACAAGTGGCAGGATCATCTGAACCTCTGTGACGGAAGTCCCAACCTGTGACATAATCAGGAAGCCGGCCGCTGAAATTAAAAGCCCGATCACCACAGGCTTCCTGAAACCAATCCTGTCGGAAATTGATCCGCTTATGGGCCCCATTATGGAAAGCGATACTGACATGGGAACCAGGAATATGCCGGCTTCCAGTGGTGTAAGATTCATCAATGGCCCCTGGAGGTAGAATACCATTACAAGGGCGAAAGAACCCCTTGAGAGGGAATTCAGAAAAATTGTCTCATTCCCTGCATTGAAGACTTTGTTCCTGAAAAGTGATAGGTCGAACATTGGATTTTGAACGCGTGATTCAAGTTTCACGAATAGAACAAGCAGTAAAAGGGCTGAAAGTACAAAGGCAAGTGTAAGCATAATGTTCAGGCCAGCAATGGCATTGAGAGTAATACCTAGTAGCAGTAGCAGCAATGCCAGTGCAAAGGTTATGTTTCCCCCTATATCCAGCCGGTGGTCCGTTGACAATGCGGCAAGCTCTCGAAGCTTAAGATGGGACCATATGGTTCCGAAAATTCCTATGGGAACATTTACCCAGAATATCCATCTCCAGCCAAGGAGAGTTGTCAGGGCACCCCCAAGGATTAGACCTGTGACTGAACCCACCACAATCGATATCTGATTGATTCCAAGCGCTTTTCCTCTCTCGTTTATTGGGAATGCGTCCGTCAGGACTGCGGCACTATTTGAGAAAAGAAACGCTGCCCCTGTTGCCTGGACAATCCTGAAAATGATCAGTTGATCTGCATTTGCGGACCATCCACACAGTGCAGAACCTATTGTGAAGAGAGCAAAGCCAAGGGTATATAGCCTTACCCTCCCGAATATGTCGGAAAGCCTTCCGAAGTTGACCAATACACTGGCGATAACGAGTTGGTAACCCAGCACCACCCACAGGACGTTGAATGCATTCATGCCCTGCAGTTCCTTGCCTATGGTAGGCAGCGCAATTAATACGATATTGATGTCAAGTGCAGCCATCAACATACCAATGGTAGTATTGCTAAGTGCAACCCATTTGTACTCCATTTGTTTTTCACTCGTATATCGATAGGCCTTCGCGGTCAGTGTATAACTTGGTAATTGAGTTGTGAAACCGTATCAGGTTAATGGAGATAATACCAATTATCAAAAACTTATCTGGTAAACTTGGAAAATTGTATTTCTAGTGTATTATTCAGAGAATAAAGGTCTTTAAAAATAGGAGCTAAAACCAGGTTTTCCTGTCCATTTTCTTGACTTCATCGCGCAGCCTGATCTTGAATTCCTCAAAATTGTCGGATTCCGTGGCCAGTTCCCTGATTATAGATATATCAACGCGCAACTGCTCAAGTTTCCCATCCCTGTAACCTGACTCATACCTTCTGTCTTTCTCTAATAGTTCCACCATATGTTGTGAGTTACCAGTAATACCTAACATTTTCAGTTACAACTGTAAATGAGTAAATGTGAGAAAACCTCATGAATAAGGGGTTGCATTCTCAGCAGGAATCCAGCCTTTCTCCCCCGTGGATTTTTGGATCCAGATTCAGCCGTCCATCTCATATAGCTGGATCAAAGTCTCCCCTTCAGAAACCGTAAGTTCAGATGAGTCGTAGTCCGCCAGAAATGTTGCTGTTCTTCCTTCCACACTGACAAGTTTCTTCGGTACAAATGCCTCAATGCCATCTTCCGATCTGCACCAGTACCATTCTTTGTAGCGACCTTCATTTCTTTTGATCACTTCAACAGAATTTCCCTTTGAAATAACAAGAGGATTCTCAAATTCCCGGCGATATGGCTTGACCACCCTTAATCTTCTATCCACACTGAACCAAGAATGAACCTGTTTTTAACCTTCCTCTGAGTCGGGATTAGACCCTGAGGACCTTTCCCCTGGTGACCTGGACTGCAACGTAAAGCAGCAGAAAACCGAGAATAAGGCTTGCCATGATGGAAAGAAGGAACTGATACGGATCATAGAATTGAACCCTAACCACGGAAAGGTAATTCTGGAACTGCTGCGGCAGTAGGAATGTTCCAGTATGAGTCAGAAGAAGCACGAGAACTCTGATGCCTACGGAAACCACAAGGGCTCCTACATAAATGGCATGATCGATCCTGTGCAGCAGCCTCATTACTAACAGATAGTAACAGAGTCCATCTGCAGCGGCAGCGTTCAGAACAAGAAAAGGCAGAAGATTGTTGAATACGGATTCAACTTGCTGCTGTGGTATGACAAAGGAGAAACCTGCACTAATTATGTTTTCTATGAGTGAGAGCGCAGTTACGAGAAATCCAGCAATAACAATTATTGAGACCAGAACGTAAAGTACGATACTTCCATAAACCGCCCTTTTCTGTTTGCGGGTAAAATAGTTCCTGTAGATAAGCAGAATTACAATGGCAACTACTGAAAGAAAAATTCCAGCCACGGAAAGATATGGATTGAGGTCTATGAACGATCCAAGCGCAAGGATCACGAAAGCAGAAGCGACTCCCGCCCTAGCTCTTCTCTCTTCTTTCTCATCTATTGGCTTGGACTCCATTTTCTTTGCATGGGCTGCGGGTATTTTATTCTTCACTGGATTTTTATTCGACGTTTCACGACCACATGTTTCGACATATTTTTAAATAAGCTCAAAATCAGTGACTCGTGGATATACAGGAGAAGATTGCGGGAGAGATAACCATCGCAGAAAACCCTGGTGAAACGATAAGAAAATGGAGAGAGGAGTTCCAGGTTTCACAACTGGATCTTGCAAAGTATCTTGAAATATCACCTTCCGTCATCAGCGATTATGAGTCAGGACGCCGGAAATCCCCTGGCGTGTCATCCATCAAGAAAATTGTAAATGCCCTTGTGGAACTTGACCTTAAAAGGGGAGGACAGGTTCTGAGAAGATACAACAGCGGCATGCCCTCAGATGCTGTGATTGATATCAGCGATTACAACCATGACATATCACTGGAAAGAGTGATTAGGATGATAAGTGGAACAAATTACTCTTCTGTGGGAGTTAACCGCTATATCCGCGGTTATACAATTGTTGACGGGATTAAGGCAATTCTTTCCTTTTCATATTCTGAATACAGTAAGCTTTACGGATGGTCCAGCCAGAGGATAATTTTCTTCACAGAAGTCAAGCTCGGCAGAAGCCCTATGATAGCCATACGTGTGCATCCACTGAAACCAGCTGCCGTTGTTTACATTAAGCCTGACAGGATAGATGAGCTCGCCATAAAACTTGCAGATGTGGAAAATATTCCTCTCATCGTCACTGAGCTCGATGTCGGAGAATTATCAAAGATAATGTCTTCACTGAAGTGAATGCTCTAGGCCACAATTTTCTTTCATAATTCCTATTTTATTCCTAATCATAAGAATAATAGATGATCAAGTTATTTATGTATCCTAATGAAGATAATTTCCGGGCCATTCATAGCTCTTGTCATAATAGTTGCAGTCCTTGTCGGTGTGACTGTATACTCGGGAGTTATTCCACCTGCAACTGTAGTTGAATCCGGAAGCATGCAGCATTCTGCGGATTGGCAGTTCGGAGTTATTAACACAGGTGACATAGTCATAGTCAAGAAACTGCCAAATCCTGAAAAGGACGTTACAACATATGTTCAGGGGAGAACATCCAACTTCAGCACTTATGGTGATTATGGAAATGTGCTTCTATACGATGCTCCCGGTGGGCTCGTAGTTATACATAGAGCCATGTTTTATCTCTCATGGTCAAACGGCAATCCTGTTGTGCAGGGCTATGCAAACCAAAGCTGGATTACGGTCACGGACAAATATGTACTGATAAAGAATGTGGGCTTCACACACAGGAATCTTGAGGTTCTTATTAGTGGATTCCAGAATGAGAGCGGTTTCATAACAATGGGGGATCATAACCTTGCCCTTTCCGCCCTATATGACAAGAACCTGAACGCTTACATTGCTGCCGATGAAAATGTGAATATTATAAGCCATCCGGTGAACCAGTCAGATATAGTAGGCATAGCACAGGGGCAGATACCATGGTTTGGCCTGATAAAGCTGAACATCATGAGGCTTCAGGGTGCCTGGCCCTATTACTATGAGGTGCCAAATTACAGCTATTACTACCTGGCCACCGCCCTTATCTTAATAGGCATTGCGATATTCTTTCCCTACAAGAAAGTGCTTAGTTCATCTAGCAAGAAAAACAATAAGAAATAGTAAGGAATGGATGCACATGGATCCAGTTGCAATAACGGCCCTCATATTATCCATAATTTCAATCCTCCTGTGGGCTTACACTTACATGTCCCCCAAGAAAACTGGAAACGATGCCAGTAACTCTGTGAAATCTGATCCCGCAAAAGAGGAACCAAGTGGAGATGTTTCAATGCCTGTGCCAGTGGGACATAATATCCCTGCACCTGCTAGGGGGCAGGAAACCCAGGAATCCAGGTTCATGAGCGATACACAGAAGTTTTCCCAGATGGTCAGGAAGAACCTTGAGATGCTGAACACCAGAGTGGGGATTAAATTCGATGTAAAGCCTCTCTCAGAAGATTACTCAGTGAAGAAAAAAGGACCCAACTATATCGATTCAATGGATGTAACTGAGGAAAGATCTGAAAACTATCTGACCGATGAATCTGAAAAAAGTGATTAATCCGGGAGAATTCTTTCAAGATACCACTGCGGGTCAAAAGCCTGTAGATCATCCATCTCCTGGCCGACCCCTATGAAGAGGATCGGCTTTTTCAGCTGGTCTGAAATAGTCAGAATTGCACCGCCTCTGGCATCAGTGTCCAACTTTGTAAGTATAACGGCATCGAATGGGGTTTCCTTGAGGAAGGTTTCTGCCTGATGGACTGCATCCTGACCTATCATTGCGTCCAGCACAAGTATGGTCATGTCTGGTTTTGCAACCCTTTTCATTTTCTTCATTTCTTCAATCAGATTCTTGTTTGTCTGCATTCTGCCAGCTGAGTCTATGAGTACGAAATCAAGGTTCCTTGCGTTGGCGTGCTCGATGGCATCAAATGCTACAGATGCGGGATCGCTTCCTGATTCGTGTTTTATGAGATTGACTCCGATTCTTTCAGAAAGAATGGAAAGCTGCTCTATTGCACCGGCTCTGAATGTATCGGAAGCTGCGATAACAACTCGGCGGTTGTTCTTCTTGAGGTAATTAGCCATCTTGGCCACAGTGGTGGTCTTTCCAGTGCCGTTTATGCCAAGAAACAGTATGACAAAAGGTTTTTTTCCGGGATTCAGGACATCAAAGTCGCTTGTATTTTCAGTAAGGATATTCGTGAGAGAAGTCTTCAGTGCGTCAAGAACTTCAGCTTTAGTTATGCGCTTCTTGACCCTTGATATGAAGTCTGACATTTCATCAATAATTCTTTCGGCAGTGTCGAACGATACGTCAGACTCGAGAAGAATATTCCTTATGTTGTCCTCAATGTCAGGTTTTCTTATCTCTTCTCCCTGAACTTCCTCGACCGCACCGCCAAATTTCTTCTTCAGTGACTCGAACATATCAGCTCTTAGATCTCTGTTCTGACTGGGCCTGCTGGACCAGTGATACAAGTGAGTTATACCTGCTGGAAATATCAGATCTTCTGGACTGTACGTTCTGGATGGAGGCGTCCAGTTCCTTGAGGTTCTGGTCAAGTCTATCCATACTCTTTGCAGGCTCCTCCTCTACATATAAATCTGAGCCGATAGGGACGAAGAGTTTCTTCTTTGGGTCAATATTGGCATTTGCAAATATACCTGCACCAATGGACACCTTAACGTCCTTTGAGCCGATTATTCCCTCTTCCTTCAAAACCGAATAGGCCTTTCTAATTTCATCCATTCCCCTGACCAGAACAGAAAGTTGGCTGTCGAGGGACTCCATTAATGAGCGAAGGTAATTTAACTCCTCTGATACATTGAAATTATTAGTGTTTTCCATAACCTTTCCCCTGGAAGATATTCATGCTCTCTTCTAAGGCCTTCAATACTGGCATAGTCTCACCTGATAAATAGCTTATCAATGCCCCTCCCCCAGTTGAGGCATGAGATATGCCGTCCATAAGCCTCAGCTTTTCAAGGGCATTGAGCGTATGCCCTCCACCTGCAATTGTCAGGGCAGATGATTCCGCAACAGCTTCGAGGATTTCCCTTGTTCCAACGGAATATTCCTCTATCTCATACATCCCCATAGGACCATTAAGGAATATGGCTTTTGCATCCCTAATTTCCTGGACGAATTTTTCAACACTCCTCAGCCCTATATCCGCAAGTATCTGATCGTCCGGAACGCTTTCCCCTGAGTTATAGGCCCTCCCCGATGGATTGAGCACGAAGTCATCTGGAAGCATTACTTTATCAGGATAGTCATCGAGGATTTTCTTGCACTGTTCAATTATCTTGGTGTGGTTCTTGTTATTCTTGATAATGAAATCTTTGTTTTTCTTTCCAATGTTGAATCCTTTGGCCCAGAGAAAAGCATTTGCAACCACGCCTCCCGTTATGATCCTGTCCACGACTCCATTTTTCAGGAAACTGCTGGATACATTGACGCTGTCGTCTATCTTGGCTCCTGCCAGGATTGCAAGCTTCGGGTGTGCTTTCCCGAATGTAAACTTGTCTATCATTGAAACTTCCTTTTCAACAAGCCTGCCTGCGATATTCGGCTTAATCCTTCTGAACCCCACGAGAGAAGTCTGTGCTCTGTGGATGGTCGGGAAGGCATCAATAACAAAATAATCGAATAGTTCACCAAGGTTTTTCACGATGTGTGTTGATTCCACAAGATCAGCATCCATTGCATCTATGCCAGTTTCCTCAGAATAAAATCTGGTGTTCTCAAGCAAAATGATGTCCCCGTCCTCCATTTGCCGTATCTTATTCCTGGCTTCTGTGCCGAAGAGGGAGTCTACAAACTGTATGGGCCTGCCCGTAAGTTTCTCCAGTTGTTCAGAATGGGTTCGAAGGGATGTGAAATCATCCTTTCCGGGTCTGCTCTGGTGTGCGGCTATCACTAGTTTGGATTTGTTAAGTTCACTTATTGTGTCAAGATGTGAGATGAATCTGGATAGCCCCATTACCTCACCGCTGATTGGATTGATCGGAGAGTTGATATCTATACGCAGATACACACGCTTCCCCTCGAGATCGAACTGGTCGAGCGTGAAAAACTTAGCCGGTGAAGGAGCCATTTATAGGTTATCGTACAATTTGCATATATTCATTTCTACCGGAGCATGCAGGCAAAATATGATTAGAGGAAAAAACATTCAAAACTGATGAAGGGAGTAATTACCGCAGCTGGGATGGGTAGCAGATCAGGGCTCGACGGGAAAATGAGGAAGGAAATGCTACCCGTTTATGACCTTAGGAATGGAAGGCTCGTTCTAAGGCCAATCATAGACGTCCTTATCAACCGCTTCATTACCACCGGAATAGATGAGATTGCCGTAGTACTTGACCCAAATGACCACTGGACAGAGGAATATATTGAAACTGAATTTCCCAAGGTTAAGATCCTTTTTCAGAAAGAAAGACTTGGCTATGGTCACGCGGTTTTAATGGCCAGGGATTTTGTTGGGAAGGACAGTTTCATCCTTAATGCAGGGGACGGACTGGTTCTCCGTGAAGAGATTATGAGAGATCTGGTTGCATGGAATTCACCGGGAGTCTATCTTACCCTTATGACCGTCACCAACCCTGAAAGATACGGCACTGCAGAAATACAGCTTACTGACGGGAAACCCACTGTGAAGGGACTTGTTGAGAAGTCAAAGAATCCTCCATCAAACTTCGCCCTTTGTGCTCTCTACAGATTGCCGAGCCAGTTGTTTGAATATCTTGGCGCCCAGACCGGCAACAACATAGAACTCACTCCCGCCATTGACGCATTGATAAAATCAGGCTTTGAAACTAAAGCTACAGTGATAGAAAAAAAGGAGTGGGTAAGTGTTGGCCGCGCAGAAGAATATCTTGAGGTCCTGAAGTCAACACTTGAAATGTGCAAGGAGAGAACTACTTCGTAACGCTGTCTTTCCACACTGTTTTTGGGTTGATCACCTGCTTGAGCTTCTCGATTCTTCTCCTGAATCTGTTGAGGTCTTTCAGGATGATCTTTACTTCATCCTTGAGTTCCTTCGACCGCCTGTAACCCAGTTCAGCTAGTTTCTCGTGGGCAGGTTTGTAATAATGCTCCTCCGCCTCAAGCCGAGGGTTGGGAACACTTTTAATTTCAGGAACCTTTCTGTAAGTCTCGCTGTAAACGTCCTTTACCATATCTGCCAGCTGCCTCACGGAGTAGTACTCATCGAACTGGTTGAAAACCCTGTACTCTCCTTCCTGCGGCGGGTTGGACAGAGCAATGTCAAGGCAGGTTATGCTGTCCTCAAGTGAAAGAAAGCCTCTGGTCTGCCCCCCCTTGCCGTATGGTGTTATTGGGAGGCCCACTGTGGCCTGGGCACAGAATCTGTTCAGTGCGGTGCCCCAGACCTCATCTATATCATATCTTGAGAAAAGGCCTGTCTGGTCTATTTCTTTTGTTCTGGTTCCGTAAACTACACCCTGCATTACGTCCGTGATTCTAAGTTTCCACAGACGGTTTGCAAACATGAGATTGTTGCTGTCGTGGACTTTTGTCCAGTGGTACCAGGAACCTGCCTGTTTGGGGAATGGCAGAAAATCCTTCCTGCCTTTGTATTCTATCTCAAAGAATCCTTCCGGAATGTCAATATTTGGGGTTCCATATTCTCCCATAGTTCCCAGTTTCAGAATGTGGGCATGGGGTACTGTTTCCTTAACCGCATAAATGAGGTTGAGGGTGCTTACTATGTTCTTGACCATTGTATCAGTTGCCTGCTTCAGGCCAATCATTGAATAGGGGGCGGATCTCTGCTCTGCAAGGTGAACTATGGCATCAGGCTTTTCCTTTTTCATTACATCCAGGAAGAACTTTGGGTCGCTCACGTCGCCCCTGTAGAATGTGATGGTCTTGCCGGTCTTGGCCTTAAGCCTTTTCAGCCTTTCCTGGAAGGATGGTATCGGTGTAACTGATTCAGAATTTACCTCTTTGACTCTCTTTCTGGTAAAGAAGTTGTCAACTCCCACAACTTCGTTCCCCTTCATGACTTCCCTGAGAGCGAGCGGCCATCCGATATAGCCGTCGATGCCTAGTATCATTACCTTCATTTTATCCACATCATGCAAAAGGCTAAAAATCTTGCCAGCCGTTCACAAATACTCCCAAGGCAAGGCATTTATGGCTATATATCAGGCGGTACCGGCTTCCTCATGTTTTCTGGTGCCTCTTGTTGCAAAGGCATAGACTACAAGGTAGAACAGTATAAAAAGTGGGATAAGAAGCAGGTCATCAAGCTGCGTGGCTGATTCGGCATACCAGAATGCAGCAAAACTCAGCAGAATTGCTGAAACCGCAGTCTTCACAGTTGCCTGCTTGACTTTACGGATCTGTGACCTGAGGAGATATGCAGAAATGATCACCAGGACAACACCACCCATGAGGCCTATACCTGTGGAATCATAGTTTTCCGGAAACAGTGCAACCAGAACTATTGCTGCCTCGAATGCCTCAACGAGCCCGACTGAATATGCAGTTGCAAGAATTCCTTTCTGGCTTTCCTCGTGTTTTCCTCCTTCCGTGGGTCCCACCCTCTGAAACCTGTACGCCCTTTTGGCGCTTTTGGCAAGCCTCTGACCGAAGTATAAGAGAAGTGTTGCAGACACCAGCCGGACATAAAATATTGGGAGCAAGTCAATGTAGTTGCCAACCAACATGGTCGGGATAAAAACTGTCAGGACTCCCAGGGAAACAGCGCCGTAAGCAGTTGCATTCCTGGAATCCGCATATAACGCCATTCCTACTGCCGTAGCTTCGGACATTTCCAGAACTGTTATCCCAAGAGCTGCCAGTAGTATGGCGATGTTGATCGACACTTATTTCAGTAAAACCCTTTCCTATTTAGTAGTTTCACAATTTATGATAGTGCATGATTTTACTGTGAATTAAAGAGTAACCCCCATACATGCGTAGTTTGAAATTGAGGGAGTATTCTAGTAGGTTATCCCTGGCAGGCAATAGGAGAAACCAATCATGGCTACAACAACACTTGAATTCCTGAACATCTTTATCAGGCTCTTCGTAGTCATAGATCCATTCGGT
>JBJKQJ010000025.1:0-9164 GCA_046705445.1 Thermoplasmataceae archaeon | reverse complement strand
AATTCATAACCTTTGCAGCTTTGTTGAGCTGTTCAAGGGCTATGTCGAATGGATCCAAATTTTCCGGCATCTTTTCACCTTATGTCTTAAAAGACGCATAGAGATGTTTGCACAGTAATTTAATCTTTCACGTTATTATATAGCATGACTTATTGTATCATGCCATATTTTTTATGATATAATAAATCCTGAAAGCTTTATACTCATCCATTCGGTAAAGCACCAATGGCAACTGAAGCTGAAGTTGGCAAATACAGTATTCTAATGGCTTTTGGAATTATTGGTCCTGTTGTGGCCATATCCCTTACCATTATTGATATCTTGCTTTCACCGTGGTATAATTGGGGGACCAGTGCCTTAAGTGATCTGGGTGTACGTCCATATTCATATCTTTTCAATGGCGGCCTGATCCTGGAAGCCATAACCAACCTGCTGTTTGCAGTTGGCCTGAAAAAACTCAATGCCACAAGCTCAGGAACTGCAGCTGCACTGGCTGTTTCAGGCATATCTCTTGGCCTTGTTGGAATATTCAATGAAAACTACCACCCTCTTCACCTCATATTCGCCCTTATTTACTTCATAGTTTTTCCTGTTGCAATAATTGCTTTCTCGGCAGGGAAAAGGAGTGCAAGAGGCTATTCAGTTTCAGCAGGTTACCTCTTAGCTGCTGTGGGCCTCATTTTCATCATTATTGGCATAATTCAGGACTTCAATTTGTTCAGCACGCCACTTGGCTTAGGTGTTTATGAGTTTGTAGAAGCCGCAATGCTTTCAATATGGACCGTTTACACTGTTGCTTTTTATCTTACAAGAGGGGTAAAAAGTGATGCGGATTAAACACTGGCTGATGAAAAGGCTTAATTATCATCCATCCAATTATCTTTGGCTCAAGTAGAATTGTTTGGTGTAAAATATGTTGCGACTTACTATATCCATAAAAAATCTCAAGGAAATTGCTGATCTTTTGAATACAGTTGTAACAGAGGCTAAATTCAAGATAGATAACAACGGCATTTCGGTTATAGCCGTTGACCCTGCACATGTTGCAATGATCAGTATTAGTGTTCCAAAAGAGGTCTTCACAGAATTCCAGGTTGAAAATGAAGAAGAAATTGCACTTGATGTGGAGAGGCTCAAATCCGTTATCAGGCTCGCAAACTCAAATGACCAGGTTTCCCTCGCAAAAGAAAAGGAGAAACTGAAATTCGAAATTAACAACATTGTGAAGAGCATTTCACTTCTTGACAACAGCACTGTTACAACTCCGAGGATTCCACAGATAAATTCTGAATTCTTTGTGGTCCTGGGAAAAACAGAACTTGAAAGGGGATTAAAAGCTGCAGAAGATGTCTCTGATTCCATTAGATTCTCTCTTTCATCAGAGGATTTCAGGGCCAGATCAATGTCCGATTCCGAAGAGTCGGAAATGGTCCTAACAAAAGATATGATTAAGGAACTCCAGTGCCAGACACCCATAAAGAGTTCATATCCCCTGGAATACCTGCTTAAACTGGTAAAGTCACTCACTTCATCAGACGAACTTAAGCTCAGCTTCAAGGATGACTATCCCTTGACGATCGAGTTTAATTTCGGCCAAAGCAAGACTTCACCAAATGCAATAAAGGGATCATTCCTTCTGGCACCCAGGATGGAACAGTAACCATATTCCTTTTTTATTTGATATCCAGACCCATCAGGATCTCGTCCACATAATCATCGAAAATTTTTGCAACGCCTATGCGCGCACCCTCTACGTGGAAACCCATCTTAAGATACAGACCCAGAGCCCTGTGGTTTGTGCTCCAGACACCAAGCTCAATCTTTTTTATCTTGCCATTATTTTTAGCAAAACCGATGGCATAATCCATCATCGCTTTGCCGATGCCTAATTCCCTGTATTCCTTCACTACCCACATACCAAGGTCCCTTACATGATCGGTCTTGGGGGAATTTGAAAAATCTGTCAGAACAATGCCTCCAACAATCTTCCCGCTTAATTCGGCTATAGCGAAAAGTGTCTTTTCCCCATTGTTTACCCATCGTTCAGTCCAGACTTCCTTGATGTTTGGCCGTATGGTCTCGGTATTCAGGTAGGACAGTTCAGATGCAACATTCCCGTAGGTCTTAATGGCGCAGTCATAATCTGCAGGCATTGCAAGCCTGACCCTTAGTTTCAGGCCATTCTTGGTAGAATATATCCCCTCCGGGTACATCTGACCTTAATTTTATTCAAAATATAAACATTGTTAAAAATAAATGCAGATCAAATTGAAACGGGCGGGGAGGGATTCGGACCCCCGACCTGCAGCTTAGGAGGCTGCTGCCATATCCTGACTAGGCCACCCGCCCAACTGTTACTTTTCATTATTGCTAGGTAGTATATATTTTGAAGCTTCAGAGCAGGTTCCTGACATTGTGAAATCTTGTCTTTAATGGGCACTCCTATCAGGTTGGCAACGCTGAGAGTTTGAATTCAATGGTAAACTTATAATTCATTTATTTATTCCAAATCTGATGTTGCTTAGGATTGACGGCCTCTATAACCGGATCAATTTTTCAGCCGCCCATTTCATCCCCACAATTGAAAAGTGCTCAAGACTCCATGGCCATGATTACTCTATAAGCCTGGAACTTGAGGGAGACCCAGTGGACAATATTCTAATAGACTACGGAATTGTAAAAAGCTCAATAAGGGGAATAATTGGAGATATGGATCATAAAGTCCTGATTCCACATTCATCTTCTTTCACAAAGGTTTCCTGTGACCACAGGGAATGTGTTGTTTCATATGGTACAAAAATGTTCAATTTTCCTGTTGGAGACGTATACATGCTTGAGCGCGACATGACCTCAAGCGAGATGCTTGCAGATTTCATAACATCACAGATGGCTGAGAAGCTTAAGCCTTACAAGAACATGCAGCGTATACAGGTGTGCGTTTACGAGGGGCCAGGCCAGTGCACATGCCAGGAGTTGAAACTTCGTGAAGAGTGAGAAGGCAGTATGCCTTCTGTCCGGTGGCCTCGACTCTGCTACGGTTCTTGCACAAGCGATTTCAAAAGGTTTTGAATGTTATGCGATCAGTTTCAGGTACGGCCAGACCCACGAGAGAGAACTTGAATCATCGCAGGCCATAGCTTCCCATTACGGCGTAAAAAGAGTGATTGCAGAGGTTGACCTTACCGGAATAGCCAAAAGTGCACTGACTGGCCATGGTGAGATAGCCAAGAGAAGAATAGAGACTATCACTGAAGAAATCCCAAACACTTATGTCCCTTCCCGAAACATTATATTCCTCTCAATGGCGGCATCATATGCCGAGAGCATTGGAGCACGCCATATTTTCATCGGAGCAAACGCCATAGATTATTCTGGTTATCCGGATTGCCGCCCTGAGTTCTTCAATGCTTTTGAAAAGACACTCAATCTGGGAACAAAATACGGTATTGAGGAAAGTTCCCATATCCACGTCCCTCTGCAATACCTGAAGAAGTCTGAGATAATTGAGCTGGGCAAGAAATTGAATGTTCCCTATGAAATCACAACATCCTGTTATGAAGGCGGAGAAGAAGCATGTGGAGAATGTGATTCCTGTATTTTGCGGCTTCAGGGCTTCAAGGAAGCGGGGGAACTAGATCCTGTAAAGTACAGGAAATTCCCGGATTTTTACAAAAAATATATGGAAAAATTAGTTGGATGATTTAAGGAATTCATCCAGTTTTTTGCAGCTTGACTGAACATAATCGACCGTCTTTTCCCAAAGGGCCTTTTCCTCATTGTTGAAATCCATATCATAGATGTTTTCAACACCATTTTCTCCGATCCTTATTGGAAGGCCGATGAAAATGCCTTCAGCCCCATAGTGTTTTGCATGATTTCCTGATAGATAAGCTGCACAGGGGATGACTCTGCCCTTGTTCTTAATGATGGATTCGACCATTGCTGTGATTGATATTCCAGGAGCATAGTATGCACTGCCGGTTTTGAGGAAATTCACAATCTCCCCTCCTCCAAATCTTGTTCTCTTTACGATTTCCTCAATCTTTTCTTTTGACAGTAGTGAAGTAATTGGTATTCCCGCTACATTTGAGTATCTTATGAACGGGACCATGTCATCTCCGTGTCCACCGATAACAAATGCGTTAACATCCTGGACTGAAACTCCAAGCTCTTCGGCAAGGAATGTTCTGAACCTTGCACTGTCCAGTGAGCCTCCGAGGCCCATAATCTTCATAGGATCTACACCTGATGCTTTCTGGAATGCGTACGCCATAACATCAGCTGGATAAGATACTATGACAACCTTGGAATTTGGAGAGTATTTCTTCACATTTACAGCAATTGAAGTCATGATCTGAACATTCTTGCTCAGCAGGTCGTCTCTTGTCATTCCAGGTTTCCTGGCAAGGCCTGCAGTAATCACTATGACATCTGATCCTTCCAGGTTCTTGTATGCTGTTGGATCCACAGTAGTAAAGCCCTTGACGTTTACGTCGGCTCCCCAGTGTGGAAGGCCTTCAAGGATATCCAGGGCTTTTCCTTCCGGAACGCCGTCTATAACATCGAACAGGTAAACATCCCCAAGTTCCTTTAGAGCAAGGAACTGAGCCAATGAAGCGCCTACATTTCCAGCACCAATAACAGAGATTTTCTTTCGAACCATACTTCAGGATTGCTGAAACAATCTTAAATTTGTTGTGTTGAAATGTAAAATGATTATTAGGTGCTAAAACAGCGGATGCCGCTGTTAAGAAAAACCGGCTTTTTACACAGCTTTATTTCATGATCCTGTCATTGTGTCGTACAATGTTAGGAAGATGTGTTCTTATGACGATCTAACTTGTATAAAATGTTTATGGAATCGGTAATTTTCCCTATAAGCCGAATATTGGACTTTGTTTACAAGAGCAAAAATTAAATATTGAAAAACTTTTGTTAGGACATCTATGATACTAGTCTATGACGGGAGCGGTAAGCAGGAAAAGCTGTTTACTGACATTATGGCTCCCACAGGTATTGAATATCAAATCATGAACAAAATCTCAAGGGATTTACTTGAGAAAACCAAACCATCTTCTTTGATTTACTACCTGGATGGTACCATGAAAAAGGAGGATGCTGCACTCTTCCTGGAAGAACAGCGTGGGTATCTGCTAATTCTTCTTTCAGAGATTGAAGACCCCAAGGTCGATGAAAAAATAAAGTATACATCTGAGCTTGTCCTTCTGGACCCAAAAAATATTGAGGAGACCCGGAAAAGATTAAGGCAGGCACTGGCGGGCCACATAATTAGCAAGCTGAGGGTTATCAACGATACAACCATTTATCTTGCAAAGAATGGATTATACCCAGGAAATACATATTTTACCAAGCCTGAAAATGCCCCAATATTTATGTCTCTTTTAATTTCAAATCACGTTAACAAGGATCAAATCCTGGTGGTTTCCAGATTCAACCTCAAAATAGAATTGCCGGAAATTCTCAATGATGAAAATTTCGTATGGGTAACAGACTCAATGGGTGCCCAGAGAAACCGGCCGGTCAATCTTACATTCATCGTAGACACAATAATAAAGAGAATAAGCGAAAACAAAGCACGGATCATATTTATAGATGTGTTCGATCTACTCATTGTATACCATTCCTTCTATGATGTGGCTAGAGCCTTTGAACAGATAAAGAGCGTTGCCCTGGAAAGAAACGCATACTTGATACTGGTCTTTGGCGAAGGCTCCATGGACCATATACAGTTTGGACAGATCACAAGATACTGTCTGGACTGGGATAAGGATATGGTGTCTGACCTAGAGGCATAATCATATGGATAAAGAAGGGTTGTTCGGTCTTCTGGATCAATTTTTTGATCAGAAATTTGGAAGATCACTTGTAGTAAAGGGTAAACCTGGTGCCGGAAAGACCACTTTTGGCCTTGAATACATGGAATCCGTTATGAAAAAGACTCCCGTATGCTACCTCTCAGCAAGATTTTCTGATGAATCACTTCAAATCACATACCCGTGGCTCGAAAATGTTTCCATAAGGAACCTTAGCAGTGATTTAAAGGGTGAAATCGCCAATGTGAGCACGGAATCCCTTAGAAAACTAGAAAGGATGATAGAAGAGGGGAAAGTGTCCAACAGCATTGAAAGCGGCCTAATCCTCAATATTACGGATCTTCTCCCCGAAGTGCGTGCCCTTTATGAATTTGTGGACTCCCATTCTGGCGATGACCCACTCATTGTCATTGACTCTATCGAAGCTTTGTCAGAGAAATATGACATAAACAACCTGCTTCTTTTCTCAATGATTCACACAGACCTTGTGGAAAAATCTGGGGCAAGACTAATCTGTATTCTAGAAGCAAAGGAGAATCCAAAACTTGAGTACTTCTCCGATGGAGTTATTTCAATGGATTATGCCATTGAGAATGATTTCCTTGCAAGAAGGGCGGTTGTGGAGAAACTGAGAGGTGTATCAGTTGGCTCAACTCCTGTTTTCCTTTATACACTTAAAGGTGGAAGGTTTTTCCCCCTTGACCAGCGCCAGATAATTTACCCAGACAAGAAGGTTAAAGTGGACAGAAAGGCAAAGAGCGAGCAGTTTGATGTCCCGCTTGAATCGGATGATCTGCACAAACTAACAAAGAACGGAACAGGGAGCGTTCCACTCGGTTCAGTCGTTATGATACACAGAACTGGAAATACAAATGTTGTAAATGATGTTGTTAATCTTATGAAAAACAACCTCATAAGAGACGCAATACTTGATGGCAGGGGAGTTATTGATGCCACTTCAAGCAGCTATGAGACTTCCCGAATCCTTGTCAATTCACTGGATTCCGAGGTCATGAAACATTACATCACTGCGGAAAAATCCAAAAGGGCCAACTCCTTTGTAATAAACCTTGAAGGAAAAAGCATCGTAGAGGACTTTCCAAATGATGTTATAGACTTCTTTATGTCGTCGTCGTCCAGACCTGACCTGTATTTCTTTTCCACCGATTTCCTCATGTTCACTTATGGAAGGGACTTTTTTGGAGACCTTGTAAATCTCATTAACAGTATCAGAACCACCGGTGCAATAGTGATCGTGACCGATGACGAGTATTATGAAAAAATAAGCCATTACGCTAACCTTACCATACATGTTACTGAAGTAAACGGCTATGCCGTGGTCAACAGCACCCCTAAGGTTTTCTATGCTGCCATACCTGAATACAGTAAGGAAGGGTGGCCCTCAATAATTATGCAAGAAATGGTCTAAGACAAAGGATTTTTCTTAGTCCTCTGTGCTTATTATCTCAATATCCTTGACGGACATCAGTGTGTCTTCATTTTCTATGTCCTTGGCCTTCAGTGATAACGTCATGAGCTCGGAAATCACTGCGTAAACCAGGTCAAATGTATGTTTAAAAGTATCTTTAAGGCCATCTCCTGATGTCTCACAGGTCACATGGACCCTATTGCCTGTAACTTCAAAATCTATGGATTCCACTTTTGAACCGGAGACTGCTTGCCCTGTGCTCTCAATTACTGAATCTCGCGCCTGGTGGAATTTGTTATTCTCAGTTTCAACTGTGTTCAGAAGATCATTTATTCTCTGAAATGGTAGAACCAGTGTGCCTTGAGCCTTTACCCTGACCATATATAATCAGCTCCCTATCTCAATAAGTTTAATTGCGGCTCCTCATTTATGCTTTATGTTTCCAGTATCAAGGGCGAGGCGCCTTAGACTGACACAGAATATAAGGGATATGGTTTCTGAAACTGTGTTGGACAGCAAGAAACTTATAATGCCAGTCTTTGTTGACGAGAGCGCATCTGAACCGGTTCCAATAGAATCAATGCCTGGAATTTACCGGCAGACTCTGAAGTCACTGGACACTTACCTGAAGCATCTTGAGGAAGCGGGCGTCAAAGGGGTACTTCTTTTTGGAATTCCTTCTGCAAAGGATGATGCAGGCTCTTCATCTTATGATCCAGAGGGAGTGGTGCAGAAATCAATCAGGATCTCCAAAAACTCAACATCGCTAACTGTAATTGCGGATCTCTGCATGTGCGAATACACTTCACATGGGCACTGTGGCATCCTTAAAGGGGAATACGTGGATAATGACTCCACACTTGACAGTTATGGAAAAATCGCCCTGTCCTATGCCAGGGCAGGTGTCGATATTGTTGCGCCCAGCGGAATGATGGATGGTCAGGTGGCCTTCATCAGGGATGTACTTGATGAGGCCGGGTACCAGAATTTGCCAATCCTCGCATACAGCGCCAAGTATGCGTCTTCAATGTATGGCCCTTTCAGAAGTGCTGCTGATTCTACTCCATCATTTGGTGACAGGAAAACGTATCAGATGGATCCTAGAAATTCCAGGGAGGCGCTGAATGAAATTGCCATGGACATACAGGAAGGAGCGGACATAATAATGGTCAAACCGGCGCTCCCGTATCTGGATATAATACGGCAGGTCCGTGAGTCATTTGACCACCCAATTGCAGCATACAGTGTGAGTGGTGAATACACAATGATCCAGAATTCTGTCCAGAATGGGGTGCTATCAGAATCAGCAATTGAGGAAATGACCATTTCAATTTTCCGTGCCGGCGCTGACATGATCATAACTTATTTTGCGGAATATTTATGTAGAAAAGCTCAGAATACAGGCTGAATTTGCTCCTATCTCAATAGTTAATATAAGAGCACCGGATATTGATAATAGGTGAATAAAAAATGCCAGTACATCTAGGACAAAAAGCACCAGATTTTACCATAAACTCGACACAGGGACCTATTACTTTCTCCAACTATAAGGGGAAGTGGGTATTGCTATTCTCACATCCGGCTGATTTTACCCCGGTCTGCACAACAGAATTCATGGCCTTTACCGAGAATTTTGAAGAGTTCAAGAAACTGGGAGTTGAGCTTATTGGACTCAGTGTTGACAGCATTTACAGCCATATTGCCTGGCTGAAAGACATCAAAGAAAAATATGGTGTTGAAGTGCCATTCCCGGTTCTGGCTGATCTTGAGAAGGAAGTAGCAAGAGAATACAACCTTATGGACGAAAAAGTAGGAACGACAGTAAGGGGAGTTTTCCTTATTGACCCAAACCAGACAATAAGGTGGATGATCTACTACCCGGCAGAAGTTGGAAGAAACAT
>JBJKQJ010000024.1:0-3071 GCA_046705445.1 Thermoplasmataceae archaeon | reverse complement strand
AACAAAGAGCTATGAATGCTCAAATGAGCCTAATCAGAGACATCAGCGTTGATTCCAGTGAAGGAAAGGAAGTTTCAGTGAGAGGCTGGGTCTACAGGATAAGAAGCAGTGGAAAGCTGACTTTCATTGTATTAAGGGACTCTTCGGGCATTATACAGATGCTTTCAAGCACGAGGTCACTGAGCGATGAACAGCATAAGGAGCTTTCAGCTTTGACTGTAGAAAGCAGTCTCGAAGTGACAGGTACACTTCACAAGGATAACCGGGCTGCCACAGGTTATGAAATTGAAATAAAAGAATACAGGATTTACCAGAGAAACGATAATTTTCCAATTTCAAAGGACCTGGGCGAAGAATTCCTGCTGGATAACAGGCATCTATGGCTCAGAAGCAGGGAATTCACTGCAATGATGAAGGTTAGATCCACGATTTTCAAAGCTTTTGCAGATTTCTACTACAACAATGGATACTACCAGGTCCAACCACCTATTATGGTCTCCACTGCCACAGAAGGAGGCTCAACACTTTTCAAGGTACCTTTCTTTGGTGAAGAGGTCTCACTGTCCCAGAGTTCGCAGTTCTATCTCGAGACCTTCATTTTCAGCCTGGAAAAGGTTTTCACAATTTCACCCAGTTTCAGGGCCGAGAAATCAAGGACATTCAGGCACCTCACAGAATACTGGCACGCAGAAGCTGAGGTCGCGTGGGTGGAAAACGAAGGTATGATGGACATTGAAGAAAAGATGATTGAGTACATTGTCCTGGAAGTGGTAAAGAACCATGAGGAAGAACTGGAGTTGCTTGGAAGAGATATCGAGTTCCTGAAGAACATCAGAGCTCCATTTCCAAGAATCCGGTATTCAAAGTTGATGGAAATGGCAAAGGAGTGGGGACTCGATCTAAAATATGGTGATGATCTTGGGGCCGATGAGGAAAGGGCCATTATGTCTCACTTTGACAAGCCAATATTCGTGACTCACTTCCCATCTGAATTGAAGACTTTCTACCACATGCCGGACCCAGAAAACCCGAAGGAGATTCTGTGCCATGACCTGCTTGCCCCTGAAGGATACGGAGAGATCATCGGTGGTGGTGAAAGGATATGGGATCTGGGGCTTCTTGAAAACCGAATGAAGGAATTCAACCTGCCCAAAGATGACTACTACTGGTATCTTGACCTCAGGAAGTATGGGAGTGTACCACATTCCGGTTTCGGTCTTGGGCTTGACAGGCTCTCAATGTGGATTATGCATCTGGACAATATCAAGGAGGCAATCCCCTATCCTAGGACTGTAAGAAGAACTAAACCTTAACCCAATTTCTATTTATTTTAAATTTGAGTCGAACCCTTAATAAGCTGAATTCGATTTTCCAACTGTGAACAGCACTGCTATGGGTGTCGGGCTAGCGTTTCTTGCTCTGGGAGTTTTTGCTTTCTACGTCGGTGCGAGGATAAGCAGTGTTTTTGCCATAGTTATAGGTGCTGGCCTGTCAGGCTATTCACTCCTGATCCCAAGTGAGAGGCAGATTTCCAAGAAGGTCCAGAAAGGTATGGTTGGAGGTTTCCTTGAAATGGGAAGGAAGAAGATTGATAATGGAACCGTCAAGATCAGGCTCGAGAACTTCGAACAGATAGTAGAGAAGATCACTCCTGTAATCTCTGAACTGTCAACTATGCCTGAGCTTGGATTTGACAGCATTTACCTTCACTACGCCACTGAAGCACAGGCAGAAGTAGCCCTTGAGAGAATAAAAAATGAAGCCGTGGAAGCCAGTGTAGTACAGAGCAGGGGAGATTGGGCCGTTCGAGTTGAAATACCTGACCACGAAGACACACCGGTAGTGTGAAAAATTCATTATTGGTGGCAAAATAAGGTATAAGTGAACAGTTTCATAGCCGCTCTCAGGGGAGAACCACATGAGCAGACGCCGGTATGGTTCATGAGACAGGCTGGAAGATATCTGTCAGGCTATAAAGCCACCAGGCAGAAACACAGCATCAAGGATGTATGTAAAGACAGGGACCTCACTCTTCAGATAACTGAAGAACCTCTCAATCTCCTTGGTGTGGATGCAGCAATCATATTTTCAGATATAACGACTCCAGTTGAATCCATGGGTTTCAAACTTGATTTCCAGGAAGGTATCGGACCTGTCATCTCCAATTCATTCAGGGAAGACAGTTCACTGAGAGATATAACGGACTTTTCAATTTCTAATTATGAATACTCAACATATGCTGCAATAAAAAAGTTCAAAGAGAACCGTCCACAATTCCCCATCATTGGTTTTGCTGGTGGCCCTCTTACCATTATTTCTTACCTGGTTGCTGGCAGATCGGATAGGGACCTGTCTGCAACAAGAAAATTGCTATATTCGAGGGAAACCAACTTTCTCAGATTACTGGACATGGTAAACGAAATGGTCATAGATAATTGCAGGGCACAGATTAAAAGCGGTGCGGATGCAATACAGATTTTTGACAGTTGGGCCGGCTTTCTCCCAACCTCAGAATTCAGGGAGTATTCAGACAGGTGCCTATTAGAGATAGTGAACGAACTCTCTGGCAACGTTCCCCTTATATATTTCAGCACCCAGACTTCTGGAATGCTTGAAGAACTCCAGAAACCCGGATTTGATATAATTAGCCTTGACTGGAGGTGTGATCTCCCTAAGGAGGCCGATCGGGTGGGGGAAAAAACTGGACTGCAAGGCAACATAGATCCACTTATGGTTGTAAATTCCCCAGAAGCATCGTTAAAAGAGGCAGAAAGGTTAGCGACACAAATGGCGCAGAATGACCGATATATAATGAATCTGGGGCATGGGGTCCTACCTGACACCAAACCTGAAACATTAAGGGAAATTGTAAAAACTGCGCACCTATTCAGGGGTAGAAAATGATCTCAGTCATACTTATGGCATACGGCAGCCCATCAAGGATGGAAGATGTAATGCCCTACCTCGAGGGGATCTATGAAGGCAAGCCAGTTCCCGAATATGCAATACGGGAGAACACTGAAAAATATGCCATGGCAAATGGGGTTTCCCCATCCAATGCAATTGTAGAC
>JBJKQJ010000023.1:0-2722 GCA_046705445.1 Thermoplasmataceae archaeon | reverse complement strand
GCATCTTTGTGGGGAAGTGTTCGCTATACCAGACACCATATTCAGCTGAAACACCCTGTCCTATTGACACAAAGGTGTACGCATAGAACAACGAGAACATGAATATGCTTGAGAAAGCGGTATGGAGCAAAACGGTATACAGGAAGCCCAGAACTGAAACAAGGTAGAAAGTCCCAAACACGAAAGCGGTTGATTTTCTTCCAAACCTGTCTGCTGCCCAGCCATTAAGAACATAGAAGGGCACGGCAATGGCCTGACCAAGAATCAGGACCTCCGTAAACTGGTTAATCAAGAGACCCAATGGAGCTGATGACAGGTGATACCCCACAATGAGGAGTGTTGGCATGAAGCTGGCGTATGAGAAGTAAATAAACAGGTTCGCACCACCTATTACCAGTGCAACCCAGGCATATCTCCTGTAGTCCTTGCTTGTCAGCACCTGGATGATCGGGGATCTGACATCGTAATCCTTCGGCAATTCTCCAGCTTTTCTTTTCTTGTTGTATTCAAGCCACTGCTTCGATTCAGGCAGAACGAACTTGACAACAGGAACACCGACAAGGCCAATTATACCTGCAACAACAAAGGAATATCTCCATGTAAGTGGATTTCCGAATCCAAGTGAAGATATGGCAGCTCCAGCAGTTATTGCACCGGCAATTGAACCTATGATGAAGACGCTCTGTAGCAATCCTCCACCAGTTGCTCTGCTCTTCTTGTTCCACACTTCAGAAATCTGTGCAAACCCGATTCCCCATTCTCCACCTATTCCAAGACCTTCAATGGCCCTGAGGGTATAGAGTTGCCACAGCTGGGTAACACCTGCTATTGCGAGGGTGGTGAGGCCAAATATGCCTATGGAAAGCATAAGTCCTACCTTTCTTCCATACCGGTCAGCTATCCAGCCAAACAGGAGTCCTCCAAATGCAGAGAACACCAGACTGATAGTGAGAGCCAGGGTGATCGGGGCTAAATCATGCGCATTACCTGTAAAATAAAGTGCCAGTGGTGAAAACAGGTAACTGATTAACACCAGATCGAATCCATCTGCGAAGTGTCCAAATAGTACGCTTCCCAATGAACCCCATCTCTCTTTCTTCGTATAAGTTATACTTTCTGTCATGAGTTCGAAACATATCTACTTAGATGTATAAATAACATATCATTGAGTATTTTTGAGACATATGGCATAATTCCTTAACTGTTTCCGAAATATTGTAAGATGTTTCTCGGGGCAATACCCTAAATGTACAGAAATCTAGATTAGGTACCAAAATATGCACAAGATCCGCTGAAAAAGCAGAAAAACCAAACTACTTATAACCAGTAATTATCTTAAGACAATGTCCAATGGCAATTACGTAAAAATAGACAACAGAGACCTGTACTATGAGACTTCAGGATCCGGATTTCCCGTCGTTTTTCTTCACACTGCAGGAACCGATGGCAGAATCTGGAAACACTTCATTGAGAAACTGCCAGGTAATATTCAGGCAATTGTCCCTGATTTGCCGGGCCACGGGAAATCCTGGCCATGGACGAACTGGAGAAAGACCAGGGTGGACGTCGCTTTTTATGCTGATGCAATGGTAAAGCTCATAGATGTACTGAAACTGGAAAAAGTCCTGATCGTGGGATGTTCCATCGGTGCGGACATCTCACTGATGCTTGCCAAGATGCTTGAAGGCAGGGCCGTTGCAAGTGTTGTAATGGAAGGTGCTGCAAAGACTCATACGTTCCTTGAGGAGGTTATTATGAAAACCGAACCCGGAAATGTGGAAAGGGCTTTTGATTTCTGCGGCAGAAATGCAAAGAAGGAGTACATAGAGGACCTTTTATGGATACGCAGTTCAAACAACAGAGACATATATGTAACAGACCTTCTTGCCTGGAACAATTTTGATTATTCCGGGGAACTTGGCAACACAAATACAAGAGTTTACCTCATGAGAGGCGAGGACGATCCGGTGGTCACAGAAAGCATGCTTGATGATACAGTGAAGATCCTCAGGAAAGGTTCAAAAGCTACCCTCAGCGGACTGGGCCACTATCCTATGATTGAGGATCCGGACGCCCTTCTAAAAGCACTAAAGCCTGTATTTGAAGATACAGTGTCTTAAATAAGGCAATGATGCAGGGAAACCTGCCTCTATACATTTTATTGAGAGAAATGACAGGAAATCTCCGAATTAAGAGATAAAAAGACAAAGATTTATAGCAAGACCAATCATATTTCCATATGGATATGAAGCATGCAATTGCACAGAAACTCTCCATAGCCAACCGGATACTTGTGAACGAGAATCTCACGGAGCTTGGAAGAGGTCATGTTTGTTATAAACTGGAAGAAAACAGGATAATGATTCCCGGTCATTTACACGATTTCCAGAGGTCCATTGCAGACTGCACAGCCTCTGATATGGTTGTTATTGATTATAATGGAAACGTGGTGGAGGGGCCATACCCCGAGTCTATGCATGAATTCTACTTTTACAGTGAGGTTTTCAAGAGGCGTAAAGAACTCAAGGCCGCCCTCCATATGCATGCTTTCTACACCAACCTGATGGCCATGACCGGGCAGACGCTGAAGTTCGCTTCACGGGACACTTTTCCATTTCTCCAGGGAGTGCCGGTATTCGATGGGTTGCCTCTTTTTGTAAACACCCAGGAAATGGGAAGCAGGATGGCGGAAAAACTAGGGAACAGCAGGGCAATAATCCAC
>JBJKQJ010000022.1:0-6138 GCA_046705445.1 Thermoplasmataceae archaeon | reverse complement strand
GGTCTGTGTTGCCGCAGAAGAGCTCACATCGACAAGATAAGTTACAATCACCGACTGCCCCGGATTGAGCTGTGCAATTGTAAAATTGTCGGCTGTCAATGCAGCAAGCGGGTTAGAAGATGGAATATGTATGCTCACAACACTTGGTGAAAGAAGATGCACACTCACATCATACATAATGCTGTTGCCGTTGTTGGTCACCGTAAATTGCTCAAGTGCAGAACTGGCACCTGGAGTGAGGGCAGGTATTGAACTGCTGATTCCCAGTGTTCCATGGCTGTGCAGATAGAGAGGGACTGCTGTGACCTGCGATCCCATGTGGAAGTACAGGTATTCCTGTCCGGTTACATTCAGTGCGTTGATGAGGAAGGTGTAATTCTCGACCGACCCGGAAGGAAGGTATGTAACATTGTAAGGACTAGTCAGTGTTGTGAATGCTGAGGAATTGAGCCAGAATTGCATATTCTTTGCGGGGCCTGCACCAGTGTTGGAGACTACAGCAGTGAACTGGACGAATTTCTGGTCCTGATATATGATTGGTGGGTTTGTATAGTAATTTACAAGTGTCAGGTCAGGTGTTCCAAGTACTGCTATCTTGAAGATTTCATAAGATGGATTATTGGGAGTGGCGTTCGTAGTCACTTCAAGTGCAACCTCATAAACACCCTGGGATGCATCTGAACTCACATTTACCAGCTGGTTGATTGTCACAGATTCACCCGGACCGGTGGGGGTGAAGTTGTAATATGTTCTTTGCTGCATGTTGGGTCCAGAAATATAACTATAGCTGAACGGTGAACCAGCATAATAGGAGAGGTTCACAGATGCATTGACGTATGAGAAACTGCCGGCTACTGTGAACTGAACAAACAGTGGCGTGTAATTTGAACCCGGCGATACAAGCTCTGTAGAGTTTGCGCTGTACCAGTATGCGTTGGTAATAACCACAGGTTCAGCCGATGCGGCATGGGCATTTCCCATGGTGCCCAATGCACCCAATATTGCAAGCAATGTTAATGCCGATACTATCAATTTCTTATTATTCACTTATTTCACCTTTCTTTCTTCCTAAAATTTCATTTTTCATAAAGAGGGTTAAAATCACCATAATGGCCAGGAAAATCAAGCCTATTATGTAGATGTAGTCGTAAGACGAACTGGATGGGAACGTGGCAAATATTGGCAGATACGGAAGTCCTCCTACAGGGTAGTTATAGATTCCAAGAAGGACGGGCATAACGTAAGTGCTTTCAATAGCTCCACCGATGGCAGGGGCAATTGCTGAACCTATGTTTCTGAAAACAACGTTCATACCGGTCGAAACGCCTGCGTCTTTTCTTGGTGTTGAAATGAGCAGTATGTTGATTACACCCACAAAAACAAATGAGAGGCTAATTCCTAGCAATGTTGTGTCTTCCAGGATTGAAATGGTAGTCTGCCTGTTGAAAAGAAGTGCTATGTATGAGAGAAACAGCACAATGCCACCTATGAGTATTGTGACCTTTGGTCCGCGTACATTTGTGATCCTTGCTGAAAGTGGGGCAAAGATCATGGATGCGATAGCAGCAGGGAGCATGATTATCCCTGATCTGAAAACAGACATGCCGAATCCTGCCGGGCTCGGATCCTGAAGGAGAACGGGCACTGTATAAAAGAGGAAAAACATACCTGTCATTGCAAAAAGTCCTGCCATATTGGCAAGGAATATATTTCTGATTTTGAGGAGCCTCAGTTCAATAAAAGGCATGCTCACGGTGCGTTCAATGAAAATGAAAGCGATGAAACTCAAAATAGACATTGTGAACGTCAAGATTATTGCAAATGACTGACAACCCCAGTACTCTCCCTGGGAAAGCCCAAGAATGAGGAATATTACAGCGAGAGAAAGTGCAAAGACTCCGGCAAAATCAATAGATTCCTGCCTCCTCACAGGGCTCTCCTTCACAACCACAGCAGCTGCAATCAGCAGGGCAAAAGCAACTGGAATTGCGGAGTGGTAAGACCATTCCCATCCGTAATACTGTGTTATATAAGCACCAAGAACAAGTCCTATGGCAGCTCCACCTGTGAAGGTTGAGCTTATGATCCCCTGTGCGAGTGCCAGTCCCTCTTTTGGAACCTCATCGTTGAGCAACGCGTAAGCAACTGGAAACATACCCATTCCGACTCCCTGGACCGCCCTTACTATGATAAACTGTTCTAGATTTGTGGCAAATCCACCAAATGAAACTGCAATTGTGTATACTCCGGCCAATATGAGGAAAATTTTCTTTTTCCCGTATATGTCTGCCAGCCTGCCAAATATAGCTGCTGATACCGTACCAGCAAGAATGTATGCAGTGATAACCCAAGAGAGCTTGTCATAATTGGTATGAAAATCGTTAACAAGAATAGGAAGAGCGGGAGTCACCATAGTTTCCACATATGTGATGAGGATTCCCATCATTGCCATGATGCCTATGGTCAGTTTTGCATTTCTTGTGAATGCCAATCCCCCACCTCCTGTTCCAGCGACTTCAATTTCTGCTTGAGAACCTGGAGGCTTTCCTTATCTCCATCTTTTTTCATCAGAAATCCACTTCTGACTATAGACATTATTTCGTCCCCCAGATAGTCCAGAAGTTCCCTGAATATAGTAGCATCCTCAAGGTTTGACAGAAAATCGAGGTAAAGCGAATTTTCATTCATGGAATCAACAAAGACTCTTCTCTTCAGTTCGTTCCTTATTGACCTGACTTCGTGGACGTATTTATCCCCTTTCTCAGTGAGGGAGAAAACTTTTCGCCTGCCATTCAAGGAGTATGTTACAAAGTTGTTGGCCAGGAGATGATCAAGCACCGGCTTTAACGTACCGTTGGAGATCCTTTCATTCTTAGCTGAAATGTACTTTGACAGCTGATAACCGCATAAATCCTTGAAGCTCAATGCAATCAAAACCCTTGTAGCATAATCCCGGTTGATCATATGTCGAAATCGACATATTCAAATCATATATTAAGGTGACTGGTGATAAAAGTCGCACACCATATTTCGCCCTCTGTCAGGCAATTAGTTCATGTTAAATAAACATGGTTCCAACTTAGTTTATCTGCCAACAAAAAGTAATTATCAGAATTATAATGCAGCATCAGATGTTTTCAAGAAAGATAGAGGAGATGAATCCTGGAGAACTGCTTGAATACATGGATGAGAACCGGGATTGCCTCGTGGTTGATGTCCGAGAACCTGCTGAATATTACGGGGACATGGGCCACATCAAGGATTCACTGTTGATACCATTAATGGAACTGAAAGACAATCTCGACAGGTTCAGAGCCGAGAATAAAAAACTCATTTTTGTCTGCAACAGTGGAGAGCGCAGTTATTATGCCTGTTCTTTCCTTAAGGATCAGGGTATAGAAAATGTGCTGAATCTCAAGGGCGGAATGATTCAGTGGCATCTCTCCGGCCTAGATGTTGAATATGAGGACTAATGGTAAAGTTATAAAAATTGAAAACCTCGAAAAAATAAATTTTACCCCGGTAAGAAAAATTCTCACCACTGTATTTCCTCAAGCATACGACGGGCTTGATCCGTCGCGCATCCTTGAAAGTCAACTTAAAGATGTATACAAGGTTCGTGGAAATTATAACGATTTATACGTCATTGGATTCGGCAAAGCTGCCCTTACTATGTACGAGGGAGTCAGGGAGTATACTGCAAAGGATGCACATTATTCCGGAATTATAATTCCGGACGGCGAAACATATAAGGGCAATTTTCCCGAGCTGGAGTTATTAAGGGGAACCCATCCTTTTCCTTCTGCCCAGACAGAGGCCTCCACAAGAACTTTGATGGAAAGAGTCAGGAACCACAGAGCTGAAGATCTCTTCATTGTGTTGATTTCTGGTGGTGGTTCAGCATTATTTGAACTCCCTGAAAGTGGATTCACGATTGATACGATTGGTGAAACTGCCAAATGCTTGATGGCCAATGGGGCGAACATCAGGGAACTGAACATTATCAGGCATGCAATGTCGAGTGTCAAGGGAGGAAAACTCGCATCCAGATTGTATCCTTCTGAAGTGAAATCATACATCATTTCAGATGTCCCTGGCGATGATCTTCAGCTCATAGCTTCAGGGCCTCTTACCAGGCCTGACTATAGCGAGAAGGATTTTCAGCGTATTGTAAAGAAATACGCAGATAGTTGTCCCATTGTGTCAAATCTCTCTTACTCTAGACCTGTTACATTGGATAAAGAAAATTTCACAAAGATCGAAAACAGGATCGTGCTGAAAAACAATGATTTTGTTGAAACCATTTCAAGGCTGCTTTCAGTGAATCAAGATGCCCACAAATTATTTGGCCCGGTAACCGGAAATGTTGAAGAAGTTGCCCGGAGACTTGCCAAATTAGCCCATGAATACTATTCCCGAATTAGGAAACCATTCTGGATGGTATGTGGCGGTGAGACCACTGCCAATGTGAAAGGCAAAGGGGTAGGCGGCAGAAACTGTGAACTTTCTCTCAGAGTAGCCTTAGAAATGAAGAAGGACGAGGACTTCCTGTTTGCAAGCATTGGAACAGACGGCATCGATGGAGTCAGTCCGGCGATGGGAGGAATTACAGATACCTGGTTCGTTCAGAATACCAGCAGGGATGATATATCAAAGAGCTTGGAAAACAGTGACTCATATACTTTGCTCAACTGCAAAAATTCTGCCATATTGACCGGTTACACTGGAACAAACGTTTCAGATATCTTTGTATTATATTACGGTGGAGGCAAGACATGACCATACTATTCCTTAAATCCCAGAAAAATACAGGCCTGTTAGATACTTCAAGAAATATCGCAATAATTAAGGAAAAGGAAATCAGAATTAACCCAGGTTCTGTGATATCCGAAGGGGATGTCCTTATCTTAAAGGGTGAAGAATTCGCAGTTCTTAATCCCGAACCGTCACTTTTCAAGGAATATTCCAGCCGTACCGCACAGATTATCCAACCATGGGATGCCGCCGCCATAATTCTCTACGGAGGAATATCTCCAGGCAAGAGGGTTCTTGAATCTGGAGTGGGTTCTGGAGCACTCTCCGCTGCGTTGCTCAATGCCCTTGGCGAAAACGGATCACTTACCACGGTTGAAATGGACGTAAAGAACATTGAGAATGCCAGGAATAATGTCAATTTATTGAAGGATTTCAACAACTGGACTGTGGTTGAATCAAGAATAGAGGATTTCTCAACAACTGAAAAATTCGATTCTATAATACTTGACATTCCTGAGCCATGGAATGCCGTCGGAAGACTTTCAAAAAATCTTGTTTCAGGAGGAAGGATTTGCTGCTATTCCCCTACATACAACCAGGTTGAAAAAAATGTGGCAGCACTCAAAAAGTCAGGTTTTCTTGTCCTGGAAAGTATAGAGCTCCTCAAGAGGGACCTCCTGGTGCGTGACAATGCAACAAGGCCAAACAATGATGTAATAGGGCATACCGCTTTCATGACTTTTGCCGTAAAATTGTCCGGAAGAGTTTCAAAAGGGACAACCTGACATTAAAAGATAAATAAGATTCCTCCATGGTTTAGTTATTGGAAGAAGATCTTATTTGCGAAAGGTGCAATGGCACTGGCAGCATAATGGATGAAACTGGCCGGCTGGATGTTTGTGACAAATGTTTTGGTCTTGGTCATGTCAGGGAAGTTTACAGACCTTTACCGCTATCTGATAGTAAGGTCAAGCTAAAGCGAGCTGTTTTGTACACTTTTATCGCCCTGGCCATTTACTATAGTGCTTTCTCTTATAGTTTCATCAGATACTCATTTGGTCCTGTTGAAACTCTGATCATACTGCTGGTTGGCCATATTACTGCAGTTTCCTTCCTGGTTTTTTACATACTGTTCCGGGCAGTAAAAGATTCAAATTAAATCAGGTTTTGAGCATGTTTGTGAAGTTATTAAAAAAAATTAATAGTCCCGGCTTCCGGATTCGAACCAGAGGCCTGCGGATTACGGCGGTATTCCATGCCGTGGATTCCCTCTACAGTCCGCCGCTCTACCAGCCTGAGCTAAGCCGGGTAAACCTGTAATAATTATGCTTAATAAAAAGGTTAAGGTCTGATCAGAGAGAATTTTACTGAGAGAATTATGAT
>JBJKQJ010000021.1:0-5882 GCA_046705445.1 Thermoplasmataceae archaeon | reverse complement strand
CGATAATACAACCGTCTTTAATTTCAACTAAAATATATTTATAAAACTGGATGTTGTCTTTATATACCAACTTCTCAAAAGAGACCGGATAAATAGTATTCGATTAATAAAATTAAGCGGGCCCGCTGGGATTCGAACCCAGGTCTCCGGCTTCGAAGGCCATAAGGATATCCTAGCTACCCCACGGGCCCGTTCTATTGTGTATTGTGAAAATTATATTAAATAAACGTCTGAGGTTTAAAGTGTGCTCTGGAATCCTTCTCCCTTGGGGAAGAATAGCTTTCTGTCACCAGTGGATTTCATGTAATCCAGCAGAGTATATACGGGCTTTGACTTGCCCTTCTCAATTACTTTGTAACCGGTGGAGAAATTATAGCACAATCTGCACTCTGTTGGAAATGCCGCGTGAAAGTAACATTTGGCATTATCGTAAAACATGCATTGAGTCTGAAGCGATCCTGAACTCATATAGGTTCAACCTTTTTTCCTATCTCAGTACGACATTTCTGGAAGTAATTAAAGTTATTCAAGCCGCCCTTTTCAATATCAGCAGGTTTTAAACCCATAAGGATCGCCGCAGCCACTGTGAAAAAAGATTCAGCAGTGGACGCATTTGCCTGTACCTGTTTCTTGTTTGATATATAATCCTGAAATAGAGACTTGAATTTGGGATAAACGTCCTTATATTCCCCGAGTGAGAAACCTGCGCTGATCAGTTTTTTCAATCTGGCCACATTTCCTTCAATGAGGTTTTCAAAGGCTGAACCAATGTCTGCATAAAGGGAGCCCATTGAGTCCCCTATGGTATTTGCAGCTTTTTTCTGCCTTGAAAAAGACTCTTTTGCTTTTTTTGTGTCCCCGGTGAGGCAGAAATATACCCCTCCAAAAAGGTACCATATAGGCAGGAAATCATCCACTTCCGTGAATTCTTTTTCGAACAGGGATTCCAGTTCTTTCTGTAGAACACTACTTAACTTCGGCTGGGCAAGAAGATAAAGACCTCTTGACATGTCTTCCTTTTCCTTGTTGACAATGGATCTGGCAACTTTCAGAAGCTCTTCGGTGTATTTCACTGCACTTTCTGTATTCATTATATCCAGGGAAACCAACGATGCAAACCTGAAGAACGGGTATGCCAAATTGCCCTCTCCAACCATTCTAACCAGACCGGTTGCACTTGGAAAATAAGACCTGAATTCTTCCTTCTGATCGATGTTGTAATAGATCTCACATAGATTATAAGTGGCGTAAGCCCTGGACAGCAATTCACCAGAAATATATGACTTCTCAATGATTTCTGCCAGCATCTTTGCAGCTTTTTCGAGTTGTCCCCAGTAACTGTGAATAATTGCAACATTGTTCAGTATGAGCAGTTCACGATCGAAGTACTTGTATTTCTGTGAAAGTTCCAGAGATTTGTTGTACCAATCTAGAGCTTTCTTAAGGTCAAATTTCTTGACCATGAGAGTGCCTAGGGAACCGTAAGCATCTGCCAGGAGATCAGGAAACTGGTGTTTGGATGCCAATTCAGCTGCCTCTGTTGCATTCTTAACGCCCTCATCAAGAATGTTTGAAAATGAATAATTCACCGCAAGGACATTGATTGCCGATACACGGTCGTAGGGTTTTAATCCTTTCATCTCCAGCAGGTTCTTACACACATCTATTGAGTCGCTGAGCTTATCCAGTTTCTGCAGAAGCCTTGCTTCGCTCAGCTTTGTAAAAACAGGCTCTATTTCTATGACATCACTGTTGGAATAAATCGCCATAGCTCCTTCGAAATCCCCAAGATTTTGCAGCGCCTGTGCAAGAATAAGGGCAAGGTGAGCCTTTGCCTCTTTGCCTTTAACCAATCCTTGGAGATTTGTGAGAAGTTCATGTGAAAAAGCAATATAGCTGATCCTGCTGATAAATTCCCTCCATTCCCCATTAACAAGATCTTCAATGCTCGAATCATCTTTCCTGAGTTCAAATACCCTCAATCTTGTAATGAATGGCAGGGATTTGAAAACAGGCTGTTGAACAAATGTATCTGAAATTATGTAACTTGGTGAGGAATATACCAGTTTGAGTACAATATCGCTTAGCCTTGAGTTCAGAATGCTGTAGTTCAGATTTGTGTGTGTCAACAGCCCAAGGCTGGAGAGCTTTTCAAGGGTTTCGATAACTTCCTTTCGTTCTGACTGAGTCAACTCTGAAACAAAACCTGGCGTCAGATCATCCTGAATGAGTGAGACAACTTCCAGTATGGCTTTCTCTTTGTCATCCAGGCTTTTTATTATCTGCTCGAACCTGATTTCAGCACTGGGAGGTATTGGAAAATACCTGTAAGTAACTTCTTCCAGAGACTTTTTCTCATTTATGATGCCCTGATCCGCATAATACTGAAGTGTGTACCTAAGAGTCCTGACATTTCCGTTTGTAAGCCTGTAAAGTTCCTGAATAAATGAGAGGGGAAGATTATATCCGTCTAGCTTGAGGAAGAACTTAATATCCTCGAGGTTTGTCTTTTCGAAATTGATCTGCCATATGTCCGGTTCGTTCCCTATGAGGTCCAGAAATCTCATCAGGGATTTTACGTCATCAACGTAGTTTTCTGTGATTGTTCCGAGAAGGGAGAAACCTCTTCTAGCTGCCACACGTGAAAAATATATGAAGAGATCGCGAGAGTTCTGGGGCATGTTTTCCAGACCGTCTATTATAAATAATGAACCATTGAGTTTTTGCGCATCCATGGTAGAAAAGGCTTCAACTATCTCAGGGAGCTGCCTTTCCTTGAATTCCTGATAAAACTGGTTTAAAAGTTCATTATATGCCTGGTACATCAGAGCTTCATTGGATGAGAAAGAACGGGCCCTAAACACGTTGATTCCATCTTTCTTGCACATTTTCTCCAACAAATTAAGGAGATGGGTTTTTCCAGTGCCCTCCTTGCCATAAAAAACAAAGGATTTCCCTGCAAGAAACCTTTTTTGGTACTGGGAACTGAAAAACGAATAAGCGTCACGAAAATTGAATACTCTCTGCATCGGCTAAATTGTATAACTTGGATTACTTAATATTTATTTATTGGAAAGGCTGCATGAACTGCAATTGTTAAAGCCTGACCCGCCTGCCGCTCTCTGTGAGGCGGAATTTCCCGAATTCAGACATGCCAGAGATCTGTTTCTCGGTAAATACAGGGCCATCTCTGCAGAGTTGGAATCCGTCTATTGAACAGGAGTCGCATATGCCTACTCCGCACTTCATTGTTCTTTCCAGTGAAAAATCAGCCTTGATATCTAAGCTGCTTATGTGATCAAACACAGATTTTAACATTAATTCTGGTCCACAAATGTAGAGATGTGAAAACTCAGAAAGATCCATCTCTTTCAGTGCATCAACTGCAAATCCTTTTATTCCCTCAGAACCGTCATCTGTGGCTAGTGTTACCTGGCCCTGGCTGAACCTGTCTGCGAACAGGAGTTCATTGGATGTACGTGCTGACACGAGACCGAAAGCCGATTTATCTATCAAAGGCAAAAGCCCTGCCATACCCGATCCTCCCCCGATGATGAGTTTCCGCCCTGAGGATTCTCTGAAGGTGTTGCCGTAAGGCCCCCGGAAGAATATGCGATCGCCTTCCTTAAGCTCAGTGACTGCTGTGCTGGTGGGCCCATATCTCTTTACGGTTATGCCCTTCAAGGATTCAAGATGGGAAAGAGAAATAGGAATTTCCCCTTTGCCCGGTATCCAGACCATAATGAACTGGCCTGGGAGAACCTCGGTATCCCATGGGAATCTAATGGCAACGGTAGTAGGAGTTAACGTTTCGACCTCTTTGACCGTGGAGTTCATCATGAAAGTGCAGCCCCCACCATTTCTGATATTTTGGTGTAGCCCTCTTTTTCCATAAAATCTAAAATTCCTGAGGCTACATTCCTGAAAACTGCCCGACCCTGATTATATAAAGCGGTCCCAATCTGGAGTGCGGATGCCCCTGCCATTATGTATTCAAGAGCGTCTTCTGAATTTTCTATGCCCCCTACCCCGATTATGTTCATCCCAGTCTCTTTCTTGACCTGATATACATAACGCAGGCCAACATTCTTGATGGCTTTGCCTGATAGGCCACCGTAGATGTTGCTAAGAATAGGGCGTCTTGCATGGATATCGATGCCCATTCCCCTAACAGTGTTTATGAGCACAAGTCCATCTGCCTTGGAAGCAGAATTAGCTATCTCAACAATATCCGTAACATTAGGGCTGAGTTTTGCGAATACAGGTATTCTCAGTTTTTTCTTGAGATCCCCGACTATTTCTGATACAAGTTCAGGATCCGAACCTACTTCTGAACCGAAACCAAGAACATGGGGGCAGGATAGGTTCAGTTCAATGGCAGAAACGCCATAAGACTCCATCTTGGTGGAAACCTCAATAAAATCTTCCACCGTTGCCCCGAATACGCTCCCGATAACAGGTTTCTTTGCTTCCATAGCGATCCTGATCTCTTCCCCAAAATTTTCAATTCCGGGGTTAGCGAGTCCCACTGCATTTAGAAGACCTCCCGGGATTTCTGCAACTATAGGCGGCCTGTAACCTGTTCTTTCTTCCCTGCCAATTGATTTGGTTACGACTGCTGCTGCACCTTCCTGAAGTATTCTCTTCATGGAATAGCCATTTTCATCAAGAATCCCAGATGCAAGCATAAGAGGGTTTTCTAGAACAATTCCCGATACACTGGTTTCTAGAACAGCCATTTCCAGTCCTGCCTATATTCCAATGAAGTTCTTATTTTCTTTGTGCCTTTAGAAATAAACATATCGCATTAGGGCGGCTGGCTTTCAGGATTTACCGTATCTCACCATTACAGAAGCCTGTTTCACAGTTTTATCTGTAATTATCTTCTGAAGGTCTTTCTTGCTTAATCCAGCTGGGAGGTTGGGTCCCTCCAAAACAGCATAAAGGTAGAAAGTGTATCTATGGACCCGCCCTCCTGGCGGACACGGCCCATTATATCCTATCTTGCCAAAGCTGTTGACTCCCTGGGACCAACCTTCGGGAGCAGTATCATTCCTGGGAACATTTTCCGGAAGTTGTTTAATATCAGGCTTGAGATTATAAAGGACCCAGTGCACAAAAGGCTTAGATCTTACATCTGGGTCCTCCATTATTAATATAAAGGACTTAGTTGAAGTTGGAGGATCTGACCATGACAATTCTGGAGAGATATCCTGACCCTTGCAAGTGTACTTCTGGTTAAGGAATTCCCCGTGCTTAGCAGTACTCACTGTGATGTTGAATGTCATGTTTAAAGATAGGCAAAGGTTTTTAAAAGTCTATCGCAGGCGCTGAATTCGGGCACAAATGACTATGTATGAAATTATGCATGTTATTCCATCGGTGGTAAGGTTTAAATCCGGAAAAGGGCTTTTTCATAAGTCGATGAAGAAAATTCTTGCCAGAGAGGACAAAGCTGTTTCACCAATAATTGCCACAGTATTGCTGGTGGGCATCACTGTTACCATGGTCGCCACTGCCTATACTTTGCTTGAGAACTATATTCCGAGCCCGGTTGCCAACACCCCATCTGCAGCTCTTAAAGTTGTCTATGACTCCCACAGTACTGGCAGTGTTTACACTGGAAACTACAGCCTTTACATAAATTCGCTCAACGGCAATGTTTCTGTCAAAGATGTAAACATGCTTATCACACTCTCAAACAATACTGTAATGGAGGTATCGCTTCAGCAGGTGTTTGCAGGTGGAAACGCCCTCATATACAGCAGTTACCTTAACATCAGCATGCAGAGCAGTGGAAGCTACCTTACAAGCACGAGCATGATTTCGCTACATTTGCACAACTCAGCCAGCTACATAACCAGGATAGCACTTGTAGATAC
>JBJKQJ010000020.1:0-5873 GCA_046705445.1 Thermoplasmataceae archaeon | reverse complement strand
GTATCTACTTGTACTGGGGACCATGTTCCAATCTCTAATTCCGGGGGTTCCGGTGAACAACCAGAACATAAGCTATACACATTTTCTTGGCCCAGGCATAGTGGCTATGCAAACGTTGACCGCAGGAAATATTGGGGGGAGCATGCTATGGAGCGACAGGAGATGGGGCATGTTTGAGCAACTTTTGGTTGGGCCCTTCAAAAGAACTGACTACCTTATGGGAATAATGTTTGTAGCTATCATTTTCACACTTGGCGGAAGCTTTATCATGTTTATTCTTTCAGAGGCGGTTTCAGGAGGCTTTATACTGACTCCGGTCTCAATCCTTCTGACTGTTTCTTCACTTGTTCTTGGTACTGTTCTGTTTTCCGCCGTATTCCTCATAATATCATCCATAGCAAAAACAATGCAGACTTACAACACCATCTCTATTGTTATGTTCTTCGTTCTTGATTTTGCGAGTTCTGCGTTTTATCCCATAAGCTCTACTTCAGAAAGCGTAGTAAGATACCTATCTCTTGCTAATCCGCTCACTTATGTTACTGATATTGTGAGAACTGCCTTAATAGGAGTACCGGACACTGGGACTTTGGCGAACCTTGGCGTTGTCACTCTGATCACAGCAATTCTTTTTGCAATAGCCCGGCAGATGTACAAGATGATAAAAATGGGAATTTGATCTGTTAGCCTCTCATTAACGATGTTTCCAGAGTAACAATTCCTTTTTTTATATGGAAACAAAACCATTCCATAAGATGTGTCACAATATATCGTGAAAATGTTTATCACTGTCTGTGTAATTAGGGAAAGCCGATGCAAGACCCCGCCAACAAATATTTCAATTGTTCAGACAGGGAGAGGGCTATCTTTGAAGCCGGAATAAAACTTGGAACTGTTTATCACCAGTATGTTGGTGCCCCCCTTAACCTGAGTAACGTTGACTCAATGGAGAAAGCTATGAGCGACAGTGCCAAGGTCCAACCCTTTGTAGAGGACGCGGTGGTCAAGATTGACAAGGATATGATCTCCAAAAAACAGGGTGTATACAAATACATAACACTGGCTGGAGACATGCTTGACGTTTCCATTAGAATAAAATACGGTACAGAAAAAGTCACTGCAAGACTGAGATATGTAGAAGATATGGACTACCCGCTAATGTATATTGAGGAGTGAGATTTAGACATGGCAGTAAAAATAGGGATAACAGGACCCGTGGGTTCGATAAAAGCCGAGGCCCTCAGGAAAATAATTGAAATGCTTGAAAAAGACGGTACAGTTGTACAGGGTGTCCTTGTATCTGAAGTCTCAGATCACGGCAAATTAACTGGTTATTCCCTCTTTGACATCAGCACAAAGAAAAGGATAGTCTTTGCACAGAGCACTATTACTTCCAGAGTAAAAATAGACAAACTTGGAGTTGACACAAGACTCCTTGAGGAAATCCTGATTCCCAGCCTGCAGAAAGCCAGAGAAACCGCTGATGTAATTGTAATAGACGAGGTTGGAAAACTGGAGAATACTACCAAGAATATCCAGACCGAAATTGAAGCGACCTTGAAGTCTGAAAAGCCTCTGATTGTAACGCTGCACAAGAAATCCAGAAATCCCGTGCTGCAGGAAATTAGAAGCCTTGAGGGCATAAGGGTATTCGATATTACTCCTATAAACAGGAGCATACTCCCTTTTAGAGTCCTCATGGTCCTGCGGGGCGAAGAAGGTACATAATTGATCCTCGATGAAGGCCTTTCAAGCATAGAAATACCTGACTACGAAATTGACAAGGGACCTGGGACTAAACGGCCCGGATTCTACAATCCGCAACAAGTTCTAAACAGGGATATTACAATTCTTCTGATTTCCGCACTAAAGCCAAAAACGTATCTTGATGGCTTCGGCGGATCTGGTATCAGAGGTATACGTGTTTCACTTGAAACTGATACCAAGGCAGTTATATCTGATATAAACAGCAAATCGATTGAAATTATACAGAACAATGTAAGCAGGAATGAGGTGGATGTTGAGGTCCTCACAGAGCCTTTTGAATCAGTGGTTTCCAAACGATACTTTGAATTCATTGACGTTGATCCATATGGTTCAGTCGTACCATTTCTTGACGTTGCCTTGACCCACGTCAAAAATAACGGATACCTTGGCATAACCGCAACTGACCTTTCTGCTCTCACCGGGTCAGCCCCGGTTAAAACCAGGAGAAGATACAATGCGTTTGTCAAGACTGACATGCTGAAACATGAAACTGGAATCAGGCTCCTTATGGCATATGTGGCACAGAGAGCAGCTGCAATGGATAAATCCATAACACCTGTAATCTCATTCTGGAAATCACATTATTATCGTCTAATTGTAAAAATAAAACATGGCTCTGGTGTTGCGGACAAAGCCCTTCAAAACGTAAGCACAGTAAGCAAGGGTGAAGTTCTTTCAGATATCTACCCAAACCTGGATGAAGGACCCATATGGACCGGCCCGCTTCACAATGAGAATGCCATAAATCTCAGCAATAGAACCAGAATGGATAGCATTTTGCCATCGACGTACAATTTTATTGAGACGATCAGAAATGAAGATATCAGATTGTATTTCTTTGAGCCCACAGATTTTGCAAGGCATCTGGGAAGAAATCTTCCACCACTTTCCAGACTCATTGATGCGATTGTGGAAGAGAGAGATACACCCGCATACCGAACACACTTTTCCCCCACCGGAATAAAGGCAGCAATAAATGGGGCAGAATTCCTGGATATTTTTGACAGAATTTCAGATTCTTAAAGTTTGGATTTTAACATAGTGCTGATTCGTAAATATAATAACTGTTTGTATTTTCTCGGTTAGAATGAACTCCTGGTTGAGAATAGTCAGGCCGATTAACGGAGTTATGGGAATTGTGGCGACCATAATATCAGGATTTATAGGCGTTGGTCTTTCTCTCCCAAGTCACCTCTATCCTTTGCTTGGGGCGTCTGCAGCAGTGTTCTTTGTCACCTCAGGCGGCAACATAATAAATGACTATGTAGACGTTGAGACCGACCGGATCAACCACCCTGACAGGCCCCTAGTTACTGGGACTATTTCCAAGGAGTCTGCCAGAATTGTTTTCATAATTCTCTTTGCAGTCTCAATAATAATCTCTGCAATATTCATTTCATTAACAGCCCTTGTAGTTGTTATTCTCGCAGAAGCTTTCCTGGGCTTATATGAGTTCAGAACTAAGAAAATGGGATTTATCGGAAACGTCATGATCAGTTTGCTGGTTGGCCTTATTTTCGTATTTGGAGGGATTGCTGTTGATTCTGTCAACAGGATGATCATTCTCTTTATTATGGCCACCCTTGCCAATCTTTCCCGAGAAATTATAAAGGACATTGAGGATGTTGAGGGAGACGTAGACAGAAAAACTCTGCCCAAAAGCGTAGGAGTAAAGCCTGCTGCAATTATAGCGGCGGTTTCGGTTCTTATTGCGGTCTCCTTCTCGTATCTGCCCTATTATTTTGGCATATTCCACCTCTATTACCTACTCATCGTGGCTGTTTCTGATGCACTTTTCATTGTTTCAGCCATTACTATAATAAGAAATCCCGAATTCAGTCAGCAGGTATCGAAGTTTGCCATGATAATCGGGCTGCTTTCATTTGCTGTTGGAGGAATTATATGAACGTTTACGACCAGCTAAAAGATATTTCACAGAAAAGAAAAGTCCACATGACTCTTATCGATCCCGCCAGTCAGAATATTAAACGGTCCACAGAAATTGCAGTTGAAGCTGAAAGGGCCGGAACAGATTTCATCATGATTGGAGGTTCTACATCCATCGATATGAAGGCTATGGATGAAACCATCAAGAGCATAAAAGATGAAACTGAGACTCCCGTGATTATATTTCCCGGATCATCCTCAATGATCAGCAGATATGCAGATGCCATTTACTTCATGAGCCTCCTCAATTCAAGAAACCCGGACTTCATAATAGGGCACCAGGTGAAGGCAGCCCCTTTTTTAAAGAAAATGGGAATAGAAACCATTCCAATGGGATATCTGGTCTTCTCCCCGGGAATGACGGTGGGGAAAGTTGGAGAAGCGAATCTTATCGACAACAATAATCCTGAAACTGCAATAGCTTACGCCCTTGCTGCACAAATGATGGGTATGAAGCTCATCTACCTTGAAGCTGGTAGTGGGTCACCTGAAACTGTCAACCCAGAGGTTGTAAGGGAAGTAAAGAAAGTGGCAGAAGTTCCACTCATTGTAGGTGGGGGAATTAGGAGCCCGGAAAAGGCCTCCCTCATCGCTTCCTCTGGTGCTGATATTGTGGTAACTGGCACAATTGTTGAGAAAGCAGGGAAAGTGCACGATGCACTGAAACCAATCATTGATGCAATAAAGGAGACCCACATCTTTTAATTTTCAGTAAGAATCTGGAAACACATGGCAAGGATCAGCGTTGAGATAAAGTTCCATCCTGGAGTTGAAGATCCGGAAGCTCTTACCATACAGAAGAATCTGAAGCTTCTGGGATATGAAGGCATAAAGAGTATCAAAACTTCCAAGACCTATGAGTTCGAATTTGATGACAGCAACACTGATCCTGCTACAACAGTGAAGGAGATAGCTGAAAAGTTGCTTGCCAATCCCGTTATCCAGTCTTTTTCAATAAAGGAATAAACAATGTCAGATAAGAAATCCGGAGTAAGGTTTTCCGAAATTGTAAATCTTATAGATTCCAATGATGAATCTTTGAATGGAATCTCCCAGTCTATGGCTTTAGGACTCAGTTCAGAAGAGATGTCTATGCTGAGAAATTATTTCAGTGAACTGGGCCGGAATCCCACTGATGTTGAATTGCAGGCTATGGCTCAAGCCTGGAGTGAACATTGTTGTTATAAATCCTCAAAATTCTACCTCAAGAAATATTTTTCCGGACTCAGCAAGGGTAATGCCATGCTTGCAATGGAAGATGATGCCGGGGTTGTGTCCTTTGACGATGACTATGCATATGTTGTAAAAATGGAAAGCCATAACCATCCCAGCGCACTTGAACCATATGGAGGTGCAGCCACAGGTGTTGGTGGCATTCTGAGAGATATCCTTTGTATGGGTGCCCAGCCGGTAGCTGTACTGGATTCAATTTACTTCGGAGATGTTGCAACTAAAAACTGGGAGGAAAAGAGCCTGCACCCTCGTTTTATTCTTAACAATGTAGTTGGTGGGATCAGAGATTATGGTAACAAAGTTGGAATCCCAAACGTTGCCGGTTCTGTAGATTTTGACAAATGTTTCAATCATTCTCCACTTGTAAATGCAGGATGCGTTGGCGTAGTGAGGAAAGACAAAATAGTCCGGAGCCTTATTTCCAAGATCGGTGACCTCCTTCTATTGGTTGGGGGGAGAACTGGAAGGGATGGGATTCATGGAGTTACATTTGCCTCTGCTGTTCTGAAAGAAGAGAGTAGCGAAAATAAGTCCGTAGTTCAACTGGGAAACCCCATTATCAAGGAACCGCTTATACATGCTGTTCTGGAAGCCAACGATAAGAGTCTTATTGATGGGATGAAAGATCTTGGTGGTGGAGGCCTCTCCAGTTCTGTTGGAGAACTTTGCCTTGCAGGAGGAGTTTCATCAGTGGTCCAGCTTGACAGGGTTCTTTTAAAAGAAGAAAATATGAAACCCTGGGAGATATGGATAAGCGAAAGTCAGGAAAGGATGCTTTTAGCTATTTCTCCAGCAAATCTTGATGCCATTTCAGAAATATTCAGAAATTGGGATATCGAATTTTCAGTCATAGGTGAAGTAGTGGAGGGAAATCACCTGGTATTGAATTATTTGGAAGAGGAGGTGTTGAACCTGGACTTGAATTT
>JBJKQJ010000019.1:0-6837 GCA_046705445.1 Thermoplasmataceae archaeon | reverse complement strand
GACTTATACTTACTCTGGTTCTCCTTCCCGAGCCAAAGAGGCTGGATCTTGAAGAAAGCTCCGGGGAAAACATACTACTTTCAAAACCTATTGGGACAGCAGCTCATAAGTAAGCTCGAACAATTGGTTTAAACAAACTTTTCTATCAACTTAATTTTCTTTCTGCAGCAAATAACCTGATGCTTATGCGATCTCAGCTGTAAAAATTCATTGGTTCAGGGAAAACTGGAAATTTATGGAAAAATAAATAGATAGCAGGAGAGTTTTACTCTATCCTGCTTGCAATCAGTTCAGAGACATCCTGGATTTTCATCTTCTCTTCTCTTCCGGTGGTCTTCCTGGCGTCATCCAGCATGGTCATACAGTACGGGCAGGCTGTAACAACGGTTGAAGCTCCAACTTTGTCTGCCTGCTCAATTCTCTTGTGGGAGATCATGGTTCCCTCTTTCTCTTCCATCCACAACCTGCCGCCGCCGGCTCCACAGCATAGGGCCTTGCTATTGTTCATCTCCATTTCTTCATAGTTGGCTGCAAAGGTCTTCACGACGTCCCTTGGTTCCTCGTATACCTTGTTGTATCTCCCAACGTAACACGGGTCATGGTAGGTATATTTCTCCAGGAGGTCAGAATCCAGAGATTTCACGTTGAGTTTCTTGTCCGAAATCAGGCGGTTGATGTATTCTGTATGGTGGTGAACTTCAAGCTCAATCCCAAAGTCCTTGTACTCGTTCTTAAGGGAGTTGAAGCAGTGGGCGCAGCTGGTGATTACTTTCTGGACCCGGTGGTTTTTCAGGGTTTCCACATTTCCCTTGATCATCATGTCGGCAAGGTATTCATTGCCGGTCCTTCTGGCAGGATCTCCGGTGCACTTCTCATCTTTTCCAAGAATTGCAAACTTTATCCCGGCTTTCTTCAGTATCTTGGTCACAGACTTGGCAATCTCCTGGTTTCTCCTGTCAAAACTCGCAACGCAGCCAACCCAGTAAAGCAGTTCATAATCAGCGTCAGGAGTTACTGACAGGTCAACAACTTCAAGTCCCTCGGCCCAGTCAGCCCTGGTGTTTGGGTCTATGGCATAGGGGCTTGCATACTGTTCGATGTTCCTGGTGAGATCAATGACTTCCCTGGGTGCTTTTCCCTGGTTCAGTACAAGTGATCTCCTCATTCCAACAATCTTCGGTACATGATCAATCATTACGGGGCACTGTTCAACACAGGCCATACAGGTGGTGCATGACCAGAGATCCTCCTCCTTTATGGGGTCTCCAATAACTGTAGTGAAAACCTGGTCCTTCTCTCCACCCTTGGCCCTGAATTCCTTGCCCTGGGCCATGACCACTTCCCTTATGTCCCATATTATATCTCTTGGGGAGAGTGTCTTGCCTGTGAGGTTGGCGGGGCAGTTGGCAGTGCATCTTCCGCATTCCGTGCATGCATAGAAGTCAAAGTAATCTTTCCAGTCGAAATCCCTTATGTCCGTTGCACCAAACCTTGTTTCCTTCTCAAAATCAATTGGCTTGAGGTTTGCCTGGTAATCTCTTGAAAACAGCACGTTGAATGGTGCTGCGAACAGATGAAGATGCTTTGATCTTGGTATATAGGCAAGAAACATCATGAAGTCAACTGCGTGAATCCAGAATGCCACCCAGTAGATGTAGTAACCCGTGCTGCCTGTGACCTTGGGCAGGACTGATGCAAGGGCATAGCTTATTGGCGTGTTCATTGGGGCAAGGTTTTCTCCTATGCTGCCGGGTATATTTGCTGATACTCCGTCTATCCTGAGCACTGAAAGAATGAAGTAGGTGGCCATGAGGATTCCTATTAGTGATAGGATGAACCATGCCTCAAAACCGTTGTAACCCTGGTATCTCTTGATCTTTATTCCCCATCTCCTGATGAACGCATAGACGACGTCCACCAGAACAATAAGGGCAAAGAAGTCCACGGTGAAAAGGGCTACCTGCTCAAAAATTCCTGAAAGAAGCTGAGTGGGTGGCAGTATTGCACTTACAAAGAAGTCGCTTGAGTATGATGCGAAGGCTATGAAGCCCCAGAACATCAGTGAATGCATTATCCCTCCACCCAGGTCCTTGAACAGCTTGGCCTGAAGGAAGACGTTCCTGATCACAATATATATTCTTCTGCCCAGCTGGAGCCTGAGCCCGGGTTTCCTTTCCGGGATCTTGATGGCGTTCCACAATACTTCATAAATTGCATAAAGGAAGAGCCCAGCAGCGGCAAGAAGACCAATCAGAACAATAATCGAGAAGACATACATGATATACACCAGATACGCTTATTTCGCTTAAGCTACCAGTTATTCTTAAGGCTTTGACCTAAAAAAATCTTTGCCGAAATATTTATTGTAAAGAAAATGGGGAAAAAGGTGGTATTCCTGTGCGCAGAAAATATTACGTGTTCAGGAGCTTAGCGCCTGAACAAGTTTAGGAACAATCTGGTAAAGATCTCCAACAAGCCCGTAATCTGCCTCGTCAAATATGGGCGCAGACTTGTCCTTGTTGATTGCAATCACCGTCTTAGATCCCCTCATACCTGCTATGTGCTGAATCTGCCCTGAAAGGCCAACTGCGATGTAAAGGTTGGGCCTCTCTTTCTTTCCTGAGATTCCCACCTGCCTCACTTCGCCCAGCCACTGATAATCAAGACAAACAGGTCTTGAGCCGGCAAGCTCACCGTTTACTGCCTTAACCAGAGGTTCTACGGATTCTATGCCCTCCTTCTTGCCAAGTCCCCTGCCGACGCAGACAATTACTTTGGCCTTCTCAAGGTTAACACCACTTGCCTTCTTCTCTTCCACGTTCACGACCTTTATTGCCGATTCAGGTAGGGCAACTTCCTCCAGAGGAGATTTGGATCCGGTTTTTTCAGCATCTGAAATTCCAGGCGCAAAGGTAAAGGCTTTGGCACCCGATTCTTCCTCAAGGATAGTCTTGCCTCCCAGGAAGTATCTTCTTGTAAGTGCCTTTCCGTCTTTTGCCTCGAAACTTGTGATTTCAGATAGTAAATCTACAGAAAGTGCTGAGCTCAAAGCGCCGGCAACTTCCCTTCCAAGTATTGTGGAGGCGACAAATACGTAATCATAGCCGTTTCCAAAAAGTTCCTTCAGTTTGCTTGACACATTGTCATACTGCGCAGTGCCAGTGAGCCTGTAAACCTTGCCGGCTCCATATTCTGAAAGTTCATCTGCCTTCGGAGAAGTCGTGGAAGCGTCAACTTCCATTGTCTTTCTGAGATATGTGACCATCTGGGCCGCCATATCAGTCGATTCTGAATAAACAAGAGCTTTCATCTGGATTCCTCCCTTATTACTTTCACAATCTCTGGTATCCCTTTCTCCACATCTTCAAAGACAACTTTCTTCCTTTCACTCTTTGGGGCCTTGTTTGAAATCACCGTCAGGTTCCTTGTGTTCTGAGCATCTGGTGTCTCAGTGTTTATGGGTTTTCTTCCGGCAGCCATTATTTGCATAACAGGCGGGAGCCTTGGCTCGTTTATTTCCTGTGTGACCGAAACAACTACAGGAAAATCTGCCTGTACTGTCATATTGTTTTCTTCCAGTGATCTCTTTACCTTTACTGAGGTGCCCTCAATCTCAATAGAGTTTGCATTTCCCAGCAGTGGTGCACCAATGTAGGTGGCTATCTTGCTGGCAAGTAACCCTGATATTGAATCTGCTGACTGGTTTCCCAGAAGCACAACATCATGCTTCATTGATTTAATCTTCTCTCCAAGAACTCTGGCGGTGAGAGCAGGATTATTCCCCTGGTACCCGGTGAGAATGAAGCCTTCATCTGCACCCATTGCGTAGGCTTTCTTGAGTACTGCGCTTGACTGTTCGTTTCCAAATATGAGTGCTGTGACCTTGCCGCCATATTTTTCCTTCAAGCGAACAGCCGCTTCAACGGAGTTTTCACTTAAGTTTTCAAGCTTTATTGGAACATTTTTCAACTGTGGTTCGCCTGTAGTGGGATCCGGCTTTACCTGCTCAAGATCCGGCATCTGCTTTATGAGAACAATGACATCCACCATTAGATTCACCGATTAATTATCCATAAGTTATTCAAGTTCCTATATTTTTGTGTTTAAATCCTTGGTTTTGTGCCATGTAATAGAATGGCACAATGATATATTTTAAGGGAAAGGTAATTATTAGCACAGTCCTTATGATGAACTTAGAGGCAAAACATGCAGGACGATAACGATGTGTTTCTAGTTCATTTCAAAAGAACAGCATTTTCAAGATCCCGCCCAAACGATCCCGAGAGGGATGTTTTTAACAACATAAGAATGGACGAGGCACTTGGGAACCTTATTAAAAATGCCGTGAGCGAGTCAGGAATCAAGGCTGGGGAAATCAACGACGTCATAACAGGCTGCGCAATCCAGGCTGATGAAAACTGGCTTTACGGCGGGCGGCACCCGGTTTTCATGGGCAACCTGCCCTTCAATGTTCCGTCAATGTCACTGGATCGTGCCTGCTCTTCTTCCCTCAATGCAATGAGCATAGGCGCAATGGAGATAATGACCGGCAACGCAGATATTGTCATGGCGGGTGGAATGGAGCACATGACGCATGTGCCTCTGTCCAACAACCAGAATGTAAAACCCAATATCAAGCTCATAGTGAGACCCGAGTTCGCCAGATATGATATGACCACTTCATACAATATGGGGCTCACAGCTGAGAAACTGGCTAAAATGAAAGGCATCGAAAGGGATGAAATGGACCGGTTCTCCGTTGCAAGTCATGAAAGGGCAGCAAAAGCCCAGGAATCCGGTTACTTCAAGCCTGAAATACTTCCCATTGAAGTTGAAAAGGGGGAGGACTTCGTCACCATAGATTCAGACCAGAGCGTAAGGCCGGGTACAACGCTGGATTCTCTTTCTAAGCTCCCGCCAGCTTTCACAAAGGACGGAAAAATAACTGCAGGGAACTCGTCTCCACTGAATGCAGGAGCATCCCTCACAATTCTTATGTCGGGCAGGAAAGTCAGGGAATACGGCATTAAGCCAATGGCCAGAGTCAGGGGATTTTCATGGGCAGCTGTGGACCCAACCATCATGGGCGAAGGTCCGGTTCCGGCATCAAAGAAGCTGCTGGAAAAACAGGGCCTAAAACCTGCTGACATTGACTTGTGGGAGATTAACGAGGCATTTGCAGTGGTGGCACTGAACGCAATGAAGGAACTCAACCTGGACCACGAAAATGTCAATATACATGGTGGCGGAATATCCATAGGGCATCCCCTTGGCGCCACCGGAGCAAGAATTGCAGGCACGCTTGCAAGAGAACTTAACGAGAAACAGAAGGACCTTGGAATAGCCACGCTATGTGTTGGTGGAGGACAGGGTTATTCTATGTTACTGGAGAGGGTGTAAACATGGATTTTGATTTTCCTGAAGATATACAGAAGGCCAGGCAAAAGGCCATTGATTTTGCAAAGAAAGAAATCAGTTCAGAGATGGCAAGGAAGTACGACAGGCAGGAGAAGTTCCCTGAGGAACTGAGGAAGAAAGCCTTCGAGCATGGTATAATTGACTATACCAACCCATGGTCCATGCTTGTGACCATAGAGGAACTCTGCAGGGCAGATCCAGGCCTGGGCATCTCAGCCACTGTGAGCTTATTCGGGGCTGAGGTCATAATGCTTTTCGGAAACGATGCACAGAAGCAAAAATATCTCACCAGGGTCCAGAATGGGGACAAAATTATGGGACTTGCGGTCACGGAGCCCGGAGGAGGGAGCGATGTTGCAGGCATCAAGACCAGGGCCGTGGAGAAGGATGGAAAGCTCATCCTGAACGGTGCCAAGATGTTTATCACCAATGGAAACATTGCAGATTTCTTTGTAATGCTGGTAAGAACTGCTGATGTAGACGGAAAGAGGCATCATGGCCTTTCGGCGGTAATAGTGGATGCTGATCTTCCAGGTTTCGCAAAGAACAAGCTTGTTGGAAAACTTGGAGTGAGGGCAACGAACACTGCTGAACTGATACTTGACAATGTCCCCGTGCCCAAGGAGAACCTCATCGGGGAAGAGGGCAAGGGATTCTACTACATCATGACATTCTTCAACATAAGCAGGGCCTATGTGGCGGCACAGGCGATCGGAATCGCCCAGGGTGCCCTTGACAGGATACTAGCGTACCTGGACGGTCTCAAGAAGAATGGCCACCATGACAGGATAACTGAGGAGATACAGTTCTTGGCCGCTGATATTGCAACGAGAATCGAAGCATCCAGGCTTATCACTTACAAAGCCGCTTCCTATCTTTTCCAGTTCAGGCCTAATCCAACACTTACCAGCATGTCAAAGGCCTATGCCTCAGAGACAGCGGTATTTGCAGCAGAGAAAGCACTTGAGATAACCGGATACACAGGCATCACAGGCGATCTCGAACGTTTCTTCCGGGACTCCAAAATCATGGAGATATGGGAAGGTACAAGTGAAATCGAGAAACTTATCATTTCAAGGAATTTAATGAAAGAATACGCGGAGGTGAACTGATGTCCATGGAAGAACAGGATCTGCTGAGATCTTCAGTAAGGGAGTTCTCGCAGAAAGCTATTCAGGACAGGGTCCTGAAAATAGAACACGACGGTATAGATGATGAGTTGCTGAAATCTCTTTCAGCCCAGGGTTTTCTTGCGGCAAGATTTCCGGAGAAGTACGGCGGATCCGGAATAGGACAGGATGGCTATCTTGCAATACTTGAGGAACTTGCTGCAGCATCACCTTCCGTTGCAGCCCTTGTGATGGTAAACAATTCATTTCTTGCTCCGCTTATAGGGGACAAGGATCCGGAACTCATGGG
>JBJKQJ010000018.1:0-4754 GCA_046705445.1 Thermoplasmataceae archaeon | reverse complement strand
AAGTAGTATAGGAAAGAGGTTTGTTGTAACAACATTCGGTGAAAGCCATGGGCCATCCATGGGTGTTGTCATAGACGGCATTCCTGCAGGCCTCAGACTTTCAGAATCTGACATAATGCCAGAATTGAAGTACAGGAGGACTGGCAGCTACTTAGTTTCTGGAAGGCGTGAGGATGACCACCCTAAAATAAACAGCGGTGTGTATGATGGGAGAACCACCGGTTCACCTGTGGCAATAACCTTTGACAACGTGGATGCCATTTCCTCCCTCTACGATGAGGTCAGGCACAAACCCAGGCCTGGCCATGCTGACCTCACCTACATCAGGAAATACGGCAGGGAGAACTGGGACTACAGGGGAAGCGGCAGGGCCAGTGCCCGGGAAACCATTTCAAGAGTTGCAGCTGGAGCTGTGGCCAAGAAACTTTTAATGGTTTTTCCCACACAGATAGGTGGCTACCTGAAGTCCATCGGCCCATTCACTTGCAAGTCTCCATTGGATCCTTCAGGTGCACTTGAATCAAGAAAGTTCATGACAAGGGCTCTCAACAGGGAATTTGAGGATAAATTCACAGAAACAATCTTAAGTTCAATGAAAGCAGGGGACAGCTATGGTGGGGTTGTAGAAGCATTTGCGCTTAACCCTCCTGAATCGCTTGGAGAACCTGTATTTGATAAACTGAAAGCAGAACTGGGAAAAGCAATTCTTTCCCTGCCTGCGGTTACAGGATTTGAATATGGATTGGGTTTCGGGGCTGCATTGCTCCGGGGTAGCGAAGCGTCCGACTCCATAGTGCTGGATAGCAACAGGAAGTTGAGATTGAAAGAAAACAAATCTGGAGGAATGCTTGGAGGCATATCCACCGGGGAGCACATAGTCATAAGGGCAGCTTTCAAACCAACCAGTTCAATAAGAATACCATCTGAAACGGTGGATCTCGATACAATGGAGCCTGCTGAAATATCTGTAAAGGGCAGGCATGATCCCGTGGTGGCGGTGAGAGGCGTATCTGTGGTAGAGGCGATGATGGCAATAACCCTGGTGGATCATGCCATGCTGGAAGGCCTGATACCCCCGTCAATGCTTTCAAGCGAACTCTCCAACACCATAGAGAAGAGGTGGCAGGAATTTCAGAAAAAGTATCAGTGACCTCTTATGGCGGGATATCTGTACTTAATGCGATCCCACTGGGGCTTGGATCCACATGCGCAGTTGATTTGAAAGTTGATGTCACTGCCACCTATGGCCCCCCCAATGGTAATTCCAGGCTTACAGAAACAATAATCAGCTATTTTCAAAAAGAAACTGGAAGGGATTTTGCACTTGATGTTAAATCACAGATCCCGGAAGGGGGCGGCTTGAAGAGCAGTAGCGCCGTGGCGACGGCATCAATTGCAGCGCTTTCCAGGCTTACCGGCCTTGAAACAGATGTGCCTCTTCTGGCTGCAAAACTATCCCTGGAGGCAGGAGTATCTGTGACAGGGGCGCTTGATGACGCAACTGCTGCATTTTATGGTGGAGTGTCGGTCTGCGACAATTCAAAGATGAAGATCATACGCAGGGCAAAAATGCCAGATGGCATAGAGTTTGTCATATTGCCAAGAGGCCCCAGGAAGGATTTTGAACCAGCAATCTTACAAAACAGGTGGCCCAGTTTTAAAATGATTGCAGGCCTGGTCATGATGGGCAATTATCTTGAGGCAATGGCCAGAAATGGGCTCACTGTATCTGAAATACTGGGCTACGAAACTGAACTCCTCCTCAGAGCAACCAAACTGGGCGCGAAAGCTGCTGGAGTCACAGGAAATGGGCCCTCCTTATTTGCAGCTGTGGGTAAGGATGAAGAGGGCCAAGTAATAGACCTATTTTCGGAAATTGGTAAGCCCATCACTGCAAAGGTGGTGTGAATTGGACGTTCTCATCAAACCTTCCCGGATAAATGGAACAGTTCAGGCGCCGCAATCAAAGAGCATAGCCATCAGGCTTCTATTTTCATCCCTTCTTGGAGAAGTCTCATTAGACAACCTGGAGTTCTCTGATGATGTGAAAGCAGCTATGCGAGCCCTCCAGAGCCTCCGCATAACCTATGACAATGGTAAACTTATAAAGAATCCCCTGCCTGGAAATACTGGAACAGTTCATCTGGGTGGTTCAGGAACTGTGCTCAGGTTTCTTTTGCCCGTGCTTTCGTGCACGGGCATAGAAGCTACAGTTGAGAGTGATGAAACCCTTCAGAAAAGGCCTATTGGGGTACTGTATGATTATCTCAACTCACACGGAGTCGATCTCAGTGCCGATCGCCTGCCGCTCAAGATCAGAGGAAAGCTAGATACAGATCATGTGGAAATATCGGGTTCCGAAAGCAGCCAGTATATTAGCGGGTTTATTTTTGGCCTCTTGCTGATCGGAGGCGGCAGGATAACACTCCTTCCCCCGGTAAGGTCATCTTCTTACATCGCCATGACCTGCAATATCCTTAATTCAATCGGAGCTGAGGTAGTATACACTGGCAAAGAGATTACAGTTAAACCCTTGGAGTCTCCTGTAGCTTACCACGGGAAGATTCCCGGGGATTTTCTCCTTTCATCTTTTTACGCCCTTGGGGCTTTCCTCACAGGCGGCGAAGTGTCCCTCCATAATCACATTTACCCGCATTGGAGTCCGGGTGATTCCAGAATTGTGGAGGTTATAGGAAAGTCCGGAGCAACCAGTATACTCTCCAATGGCATATGGAAGGTTAAGGGCGGAGAAAAAATAATACCGTTTAATGAGGATGTGGAAGACTCCCCTGATATGGCGGTGAACCTGGCTGCCCTGGCATATGGCACAACTGATGAATCCACAATTTCAGGCATTGAGCTTCTGAGAATAAAGGAGAGTGACAGGATCGAGTCAATTTCCAGGACACTAACAAGTTACGGTTCCCGGGTCAGTGTGAATGACGCCATCCGGATTCAGGGGCCGGAAGAAGCACACAGTGGGATTACGGAAAACTGGAACGACCACAGAATTGCAATGCTCGGTGCAATTCTCTCATTGAGTGGAGGGGGGATCGTGAAAGGAGCAGAATCCGAATCCAAGAGCAACCCAAGATTTTTCCAGGACCTGAAAAAACTTGGGGGTGATCTGAGATAAGGATAGACACCAGGCTCGTGGCTTCAATTCCTTTCCGAACCCTGAACGATCTGGAGAGGCTAAAGGAGACCGGTGCGGATCTGGTTGAATTAAGGCTGGACTACATTGGCTCCCTTCAGGATTTTGACATCGAATTCATAGCACCATACCGTGAGATATTGATTCTCACGGTAAGGGACCCATCCGAAGGTGGGGTGAGCAATCATAGTGTCGAAAGCAAGTTGAAGTTTCTTAGAGCTGCTGTGAGTAGGGGATACCTGGTGGATGTTGAGGCAGATTTTGCTGAGAAGAACAGCTTTGATACGACCGGACAGATTGTTTCAAAACACTTTTTAGACAAGGATCCTCAATTTGATGAATTGATTTCCCTGGTGAAAACCTACAGCGAAAGATCCAGAATAATTAAGATTGCATTGAGAAAGCGCTCCGATTCAAGAAATACAATAATCCGGCTACTGGATGAATTTCATAACCTGGCAGTAATGGAGACCGATGGTGAGGGATCTTCCAGGATCCTTTATTCGCTCCTTGGATCATGCCTGCTTTACTGCCATATTGGAGAAAAAACCAGCCCCGGCCAGATAGGCTGTGATGAAGCCGCCCAGATTTTATCTATTCTGAGAAAAAGATTACAATGAATCACGAGGGTTTGCTGATGACCTCAAACCTGTTTTCATTCCTGACAAATGCGTAAATGCCCATGGCTCCTCCAAGGAATTCCAGGGGGCCTATTACGAGGAAAAAGAGCGGGATCATAATAAGTGCATTTTTCCAGAATGGCTCAGGCTGTTCTGACACCTTCATATTTATATGGAGGCCGTTCCAGTAGAACCATATCCAGAAACTGAAGGTAAAAGCCCACATTATGCCCATTGGCGGGGTAATAAGCTGGAAGGCTATTATGTGGAAGAATTGCAGGAGCATTGTGGCAAGGATGACATTCTGGGTTATCATGCTGCTCCAGAAAAGAACGGAATAAATGAAAATTAACCTGTATTTCCATGGCAGTGGTCCGTAGAATCCAAGGTTTGTGAGGTCTACGAGCCACCTTCTGCGTTGTCTCAACATGTCCCTGACGGTGGAAGGGGATGCGCCATAAGTGAATGCAGGCAGGAATGATGACTTGCCCGGGAATTTTTCTGAGAATCGAAGGCCAAAACAGCTGTCGTCTGATATTGGTCTGCTCCCGTTGTCCCACCCGATCTGCGCCTCTATATCTGACCTGACCAGGAGATTTTCCCCATGTAGCCCCACGAGAGGGGTCTTTAACAGGGCAGTGAAGAAGTAGAATCTAGTGAGGTCGTCTGTGGGCCTCATTGAGTCTGCAAATTTTGCTATCAGTGACTTGGAAAGATGATGGGGGAAAGCCAGAACACCCTGTGCGATGTAATATTTGTCACCCTTGAGCTTGATGTGCTCAGCGATTGCAGCAACGGTGTCTGGACCTATAGATGCGTCGTCATCCAGATGGAAGAACCATATGCTGTCGTTGTTTTCTCCCCTTTCAATGTGGTATTCCAGACCGTACTGGAGAGCACGCGACTTGTTTATGGATCCACTCTTAGTCTGGTAGTCCTTCGGGACCACAACTATGTTGACATTTGCCTGGTCCTTGTAG
>JBJKQJ010000017.1:0-3571 GCA_046705445.1 Thermoplasmataceae archaeon | reverse complement strand
CCCTAATACCCGGTTCAATCGTTGCCATAGCTGCAGGCCTTCTTTTCAACAATTTCTTTGGCTTCCCTCTTCTTCCCGTCACCGTTTTCGAGGCAGGAACAGGATTCGGAGGAGCACACATCGGCTCCTTTCCACCAACACCTACGGTTCTGTTCCATGTAGACTTCATGATACCAAAACTTCTTCTGTTCACTGGCTACATCGGCCTCGCAATGGTCACCTTTGGCCTTATACTTGGCCTTCTGATAGAAATCAGGCTGAAACACAGGAAGGGTATTGGCACTAAGATAGGCTGGCTATTGGTAACCTGGGGAATAGCACTCTTTGGGCTGAACCTTATCACAAACTTTCCGGTTCCCCCGCTTTACTCCATTGCGTCAGCAGTGGTGGGAATAGTTCTGGTAGGGGTTTCTGAAGGTCCCCTGGGTCTCATAGAAATTCCGTCCATCATAAGCCATGTCCTTTCCTACACGAGGATTCTGGGTATACTGCTCGCATCAGTATACCTTGCTCAGGTAATCGATCTTATTTTCCTGAAGGGATTTGAAAAATCGCCGCTGCTGGGCATTGTCGGAATCATAATACTGATTCTCGGACAGGCATTCAATCTGGCAATTGCTGTCATGGAACCTGGAATACAGGGGGCAAGGTTGATTTACGTTGAGTTTTTCTCCAAATTCTATTACGGAAACGGGAAGATCTTCAGGCCCTTTGGCACAACCAGGAAATTCACGGCAGCTAAGTTCAACCTGGACACTCAGAAAAAGTAAATCAACTTGGCACCGAATTTTTCTCTTTTCCTTTCAGGATAAAGTACTTCCTGAAGGACACACCCGTCCAGACAATCTCAATAATTCCAAAGGGCCAGGCCCCTGAAAGAAAACCATAGGCAGATGAGAATATGCAGGTTATGCCAAAATAAAGGGTGAATCTGGGATTCCTGTTCTCCACAGCATAGAAGACCATCATAATTGCAAGGACCACTGCACCGTAGGTGTTTACGGGCGAGAAAACTTCCATTCAGGGAAATGCCAAACTAATTTAAGAACGGGATCATAAAACAGGGACGCTCGTGGACAACAGCAGGATAATCAGGGATATAACGCAGGGGATCGAACCTAAGCCTTTCCCAGATGGCTTTATCGGCAAGGATTATGAAGGGGATCTGAGCAGGATTCCGTCAGGTAGTGAGATAAGCATGTACAGGGAACTGGAAGGCGTTTACATAATGATTGATGGACAGAGGCTATTCTTCAACCAGCCTGCATTTGCAAAGTTTGTGTTCTACTGTGCCAAGGCGGGAATTACCGAGGTCAAGGTTCCGGATGCAAAACTGGCAAAGAAGGCCACAAAGGGCCTGGAAGAAGAAATATCAACAGTGACCCACGAACTCAGGAAAAGGCTTAAGGAAACAAATCTTGGAAAAAAATGGGAAAGGGAAATACTCCAGCAAGCTCTGGAACACCTGGGGTTAGGGTATTATACGGATATTGTTTCTGAAGAAGATCTCTGGTAAGGCGCCTCTTATTTTCAGTACCCGCTCCATCGGTTGCCAAGCTCTTCTTTCCATTTCTCATAAACTTCTTTTCTCAGATCATCCCTGAGCATGCAGGTTGGTGAGAAATCATCCATCCTCTCGTATGGGACAACGGCAAAGACGATGGCCCTGGAGTTAGTGTATTTTGAAGCAGGGACATCTCTAGGCCTCAGTGGATCAACTCCACTTGCCCAGGCTCTGTTTATTATGCCTATGTCGGCAGGATTGGCCCTGGTGCACATGGCCCATAACACATCATCCATGTCATAAGGGTTAATGTCATCATCGACCACTACAACCCATTTGCCCATGTACGCCGCGCTTCTTGTCTGTGAGGCAAGGTACCCTGCTTCTGTAGCATGGCCAGGATAGGACTGTCTAATGCTCACGTTAATGAACTGCCTGCCCACTCCAAAGGGAGGGGTGTAAACTCCTTTGATTCCTGGGAGCCCATTTTTCACCATTTCATCGTAAACAAGAGCAGATCGCCAGACACTTCTCCAGAAGGCGTGATCGTTGTACCCGCCCTTTGACATTGCGGTTCCGAGCATGATGGCATCTTTTCTGTAATACAGGGCTTTTACCTGGACGAACGGCTTCTCTTTGGCGTCACTTGCATAATAGCCAGTCCATTCGCCATGTGGACCCTCCTTCATGGTTTTGTCGGGAGCGATAAATCCCTCGATGGCAATTTCGGCATCTGCCGGAATAGGCAGGCCCGTGTATTTTCCTCTGATTACCTTTACAGATTCTCCTCGAATGGCGCCTTCATATTCCAGTTCCGAGACTCCAGTTGGGATTTCACTTCCAGCCAGTACATAGAGCAGCGGATTGGGGCCGAATACCATTACAACAGGCATTGGCTTGTTTTCCCGGAAGAACTTGTCTCTGTGTAAAGCACCATGTTTTCCCCGCTCTGCATTGATTCCTACAGTGTTCTTGTTGTACCGCTGTGCCCTGTAGGAGCCCACATTTATGCTTCCATTTTCAGGATCCTCAGTGATTACAGCAACTCCTGTGCCGATGAAGGGACCACCATCCTTCTCATGCCAGAATGGAGTGGGGAACTTCATGAGGTCAACCTGGTCATCAACCTCGACATTTTCCATAATGTGGCCTGAATCAACATATTTTACAGGATATTTGCCTGTCTGTTCCTGCCAACTGTTGGGTTTGCCACGCAGATCCTCAATGGTCTCCTGAAGGGTGAAATTTGCGTCAGTGCCAAATGTAAGGTTGAACAGTTTCACATTTCCTACGGAATTTACAAGTACCCTGAAACCTGAATTTTCGTAACCTTTAATCTTGTCAAAAAGGAGTGCTGGACCCTGATTTTTGGCATTAATCTGGGCTAAGCCTGAAAGTTCAAGGTTGAGGTCCACCCCTTCCAGCACCCTGAGTTCACCCAATTTTTCTGCAGCCTTTAGCCACTCTCTCAAATCCTGCCAGGCGATCATCTGAATCGAGCTAAAAATGCTAGATACCGATTTAATTCTTTTTGGTGAAACACCAATTTATTGAATCAAAATACTGAAAAAGTTGTAAAAATAAAAAAAGAAAGGGTGATGGTTTAGAATTTGGTTACGTCTACGCCTTTTGTTTCCTTCAACCCAAGGACACCAACGATCATCACAGCTGCACCAATAATCATCCCAATTGACATGGACATTCCAAGCGCATATCCACTGGAGAGAAGTGCTGCAACAAATATTGGTGCCAGGCCTCCTCCAAATCCTCTCCCAACCATGTATCCGAAGTTCGACCCGGTGGCCCTCATCCTTGTGGGATAATGCTCTCCGAGCCAGACTCCAAATATGGCTGCAAAACTGGACTGGAAGAAGTAAAGAAGCAGATAGGTCCAGAATGAAGGATAGCTTGTCAGGTTTGTGAACCCTACGGTTTGGCCTGCGGTATAGAGGAATGGGAATATGACCAGGAATGAAACAATTCCGAACAGTATTCCTGCTGACTTTCTTCCAAGGAAAACTATGCTGGATCCTATGAGAACTTCGGCTATGATACCCACAAGTGATC